>CAZZDX010000034.1:0-16014 GCA_964653185.1 uncultured Bacteroidales bacterium | reverse complement strand
GTTATCTAACGGGGTGAAAATTAAATCCCTTTCGGGATTTTTCGTTATTGATAAAAAAAATGTTCAAAAATAATATGTTTTTTTATTGAATTTTAAGAAATCTAAATTTATAAATATTTACTATATAGGGAATATCCTGTAAGACATTTTTTTTGAACAAAATTTAATTTATCCGTTCTATGCAAGTTGCAAATGTAATTGTTTTTTTTATTGGGAAGTTTTGTAATTCAAAAAAAATATATCTTTGCCACAAAATTAAATGTTGAAATATTATTAACTTAAAAAAAAAATTATGAAAAAAAAATTATTAAGTTTTTTTGCTGTTATCTTTCTTTTTATCTCTTTTTCTTGTAATAACACACAAAATAATACATCAGAAAAAGAAAATACGGAAAATACTAATGTTACACAGTTAAGTATTTCTGATTTTATGACTCTTACCGATAAATATGTAAACAAAGAAATCTCAATTCAAGGAATTGTAGGTCATGTATGTAAACATTCCGGTAAACGTATGTTTATTATTGGTCAAAATTCTGAACAAAGAGTAAAAATTGTTACAGGAAAAGATATTAATTCTTTTGACATTAGTTTGGAAGGTAAAAAAGTTAAAGTGCAAGGAATTGTAAATGAACAGATTGTTGATGAGAATTATTTATCAAAATGGGAAGATGAAATATTAAAAGAAAATTCCGATAATTTAAAAATACATGAAGGTAAAGAAGGTCATGAAAACAGTTCTGTTGATGCTGAAAAAACAGAAAATTTAGGAAAAATTAAAGCTTTTAGAGAACAATTAAAAGAAAAAAATATTGACCATTTATCATTTTATTCTGTTGAGTGTAATAAATTAGAAGTAATAGAAGAATAGTTTTTTTTAATATTTGCTGAACTATAATCTGAAAAATTACTAAAAAAAACTCCCACGAACAGACGGATTATCCGTCTGTTCACACTAATGTAATTTAGTTAAGCGTAAAATTTTGATTAACAACATATCAGATTAGCACCACAATTTACCTGCCCCGTAGGGAGAAACGACTGTATCGGGACGTCTTTGCGTGAAATAAAAAAAATATAGCCACAGATTCACAGATTAAAATATAAATAATAATCTGGAAAAATCTGTGAATCTGTGGCTATAATTAAAAAATATAAACAAATGAAGATAAAATTTAAAAAATCAATTATTACAATACATCGTGATTTGGGTTTCTTTTTTTTTGGTATGTGTGTTATCTATGGCATTTCAGGTATTGCAATGAATCATATAAAGGATTGGAATCCTAATTACATCATTAAGAGAAAAAAAATAACATTAAATGTTCCTGATAGTAAAAAAGAATATTCTAAAGAAAAAGTATTGGAGATATTAAAAACACTTGAAGAAGATAAATATTACAAAAGTTATTATTTTCCTGAAGAAAACGATTTAAAAATATTTATCAAAAATGGTTCTGTAAATATTAACATATTAACAGGACAAACATATATTGAAAAGATAAAAAGAAGACCTTTGTTTGGGCAAACAACATTTCTTCATTATAATCCGGGGAAATTATGGACATATTTCTCAGATTTTTTTGCTTTTTCTTTAATATTAATTGCTATAACAGGTCTGTTTATTATTAAAGGAAAAAACGGCATTACAGGACGTGGAGGATGGCTTACTGCTATTGGAATTATCATTCCTGTTATTTTATTTCTTATGTATCTGTAAAAATCTTATACCGACCCGCTAAAGTGTCAATTAATTGCAGTCATAGTTTGATGCATCTCTTACATCTCCTGATGCACTAGCAATATTTTTGTCTGTTTTTAATTCTATTGTTGAACTTTTACCAGAACAAAGAGGTTTATTTATTTTACCCCATAAAACATCAACTTGTTCTCCTTTTTTATCAAAACAACCTACTCTTACTTCTATGTCTGTGTATCCGAAGTAATCGTCTTTTGAAACATTGGTAACTTTTACTTTAATAACTGACTTGCTCCAAGCATGTGAAACTTTACAATTTACTCTAAAATCTTTCTCTAACATATTTCTTTTGTTAGATGAAGAGTTGTTATTGCAACTTATAATTAACAATAAAAATGTGAACATAAGTAGCGCCAATTTTATGAAACGAATTTTTAATTTTTTCATAGTTTTAAACTTTACATTTAAGAAATAAAAAAAAAGTGAAAAAGTATATAGTAAAACTTCATTATTTGACTTTAAATTGTTTCTAAAAAATAATAATTGCACTTAAAATCATTAATAATTTCTTTTTCTACTGATATAATGTTCTTGTTTTGTTTGTCTGGATGCTCACCTGCTATTATTAACATAAAATTTTTACTGTTAAATTGCCTTAAATATTGTTTTACCTGACCTGTTATTTCGTATCTTTTAGCATTATTCTTAATTGCTTTAGCCATTTTCAATTCAATCACAAAACCATTTTTTTGTATATCACCGATTTCTAAATCAAATAATTCCCTTAAATTACCTGCGCTTCTATGTGCATTGACAAAATATTCTCTGAAATGGGTTTCTAAATCCTTATTTAAGTCAGTTTCCTTAAATTTTAACAAATTTTCCTTTGTAAATTTATATTGTTCTATAACCTTTTGCACTTTGCCAAAATCTACTGCCTCATCAAGCCATTTCCTTTCATAATTCTTTTTTTTATCTACTAAAGAAAGATAATATCTCTTATCAATAACATCTTTTTTAATTTTAATATTTCCAATAATAGTTTCTTTTTTTGAATTATCAATATTTAATTTCTTTAATTCAGATTCAGGAACCCAAGGAGTTATGACTTTGGTTTTATTCTTTAAATACATATTATAAAGATACTCTGATGTTTTTGAGTTTACATTTTTTTTCATAATTATAATTTTATTAATTTAACATTATTTTTCGTTCAACCATTAAGATTTATTAATATAAAATAATCTTTTTTACTTTGACAATATTATCATTATATACTTTTACAAAGTAAATGCCTTGTGAATTATTTGATATATCTATTTTTACAACTGTTTTGTTTTTAATGTTCTTAATTTGTTTTGAATAAACAATTTTACCCAATAAATCAAATATCTGAATATTTGCCATCGTCTCATCGTTAATATTCAATATAATTTGTCCATTTGAAGGATTAGAGAAAATACTTAACTTATTATTTTTATTAAATGTTGCGACACCAACCGTGTTTTCTATTGCTTTTATTGTTTCGTGTGCATTAATTTTTCCATATCCCCATGTATAGTTAGGAACAGAACCTGTATAACTATCAGTCCAAGCATTATTTTGCATAAATTGTTTTATCTCGTCAGGTGTTAAATTTGGGTTTGCTTCGAGCCAAAGTGCTACAATTCCTGTTACCATAGGACATGCCATAGAAGTTCCTTGCATAGTTGCAAACCACCATGTTGTTGTACCATCATTTACACCATCAACAACTTCAGTGCTTGTGCTTGTATATTGTGCATCAAAAGAGTTTACTGACGAAACAATTACATTACCTGGAGCAGTGATATCGGGTTTAATTCTACCATCTACTGTTGGTCCCAAACCGGAAAATGGTGCAATTTCTCCATTTTCAACGTAATATGGTATATTATGATTAATCCCCTGAAAATCATAATAATTATTTTTAGAAGTATAAGCTCCTACAGTAATTATTGAATTTCCTGTTCCTCCAATTTCAGCAATTGTTGTATTTGTATTTCCATCTAATCGAGGACTGGCAAAGCCTTTGTTTGTAAAAATAGGTCCTTCGCTACAACACCATGCATCAAAACTGGTATTACTACCTTTAATTTCAATCTCTACATAGTCATAAATATCACCAGGTTCGTCTTGATCTGTATTATCGAAATAAATTTTTACATTAGGTTTATTGTTAAATGGATTTGAGTGTTCTACTGTAATACTAACAATGCATTCATCAGAATCAGTCGGATCGCTGTCAATAAGAGTATAATTATAAGTATTGTCTGTGCTTGTTGATATATAAGGAGTATAATCTTCATATACCTGGTTATCAATATTACAAATATTCACTGCAATTGTAAAATCTGTATATGCTTCTCCCCAAATAGCTATAAATGTAGAACCATTAGTATTGTTTGAACTCCCAAGAAATTCAATAAAGCTATAAACAGTTTCTTCGTTTGACCCAAAATCATAATTTAAATGCAATTTAAAAAACCCATCATTACCTGCTGCACCTACTAATATTCTACCTTCTCCAACCATGGCATCACAATATTGGTCAAAAAATGATGTGCCATCATGTGGTCCAAAATGATTGCCTAAACTTATATTTATTACTGCTGGTTTTCCAGCGAAATCTGCACAGTCAAAAATATAACTTATTCCGTCTGCTATGTATGTATCAGCAGGAGGACTATGAAGAGAAACTAAAACAATTTCACTTTCATAAGCTACTCCTTTGTATGCATCACTTAATATAGAGCCACTACCTGCCGCAATACCTGTAACATGCGTTCCATGACTTGAATTTGTTATATCATAACCATCACTTGTAATTGTTGATTCTCCAACAAGTTCATTACCATAAGAATAAACTGGCGGAGGTGTTCCTGTTTCGTTTTGCTCCCAAACCCTGCTAATTCTGTATTGTGTGTAATCTGCATTATAAAAAGTTGGATGCGTATAATCAAATCCACAATCAATATCACCAACAATAACTCCGTCTCCTGTATATGATTGCGATAAGTTGTAACCATCATGAACCAAATCTACCCAGGTAGCAGACCTTGCTTCATCTAATTGAAATTCTGCTTTATGTCCAATTTCAACATATTCTACCCCTTCAATTAAAAATAATTTCTCAAGATTTTCAACAGGTATTATTGCAGTGTAAATATTTCCTGCTTGTGTATTTAATTTAATATTCAAATCATAAAGTTCTGATTTATTTAACTCATCAGATACTTTTATAAAAGCACTTACAAAAAATTTATTTTCTCTTTCTGTTAAATTATATTTTTCAACCAATTTATCTGTCCTGCCTTTGTTTTTAATGTCTGCAATTAGCATTGCCGTATATGGTGAACAGTTATTGGGTTGTTTGTAAACGTAGCTTGCTTTTGTTGCTTTTTTAGTTTTTTTAGCTATTGTTTTTTGTGCATTTGTGGTAAATGTTAATGCCACTAAACCAATTAATAAAAATGTAAAATTTTTCATACTTTTTAGTTTTTAATTAACGTTTTTAATTTTTTTAATTTAATAATTTATTCCTTTTCTATTATTTTGGTTGTATGTATCTACTTTTTTTTGTAATTCTGGGGATAATTTTATTTTATTATTTACTCTTTCATATAATTCACATTTTAATCTGTTTTCAATATTATAGTTTCGGTAAGCAGACCAGCCAGACCATCCTTCGTCTTGCTTCTTACTCCTTCTTTTACCTTCACAACCAAATGAAACTCTAAAAGGCGATTCCCTTCCAATTATCTCAGCAGATACACTTTCTGAATATTCCCATACAGTTGTAGCATAAGTTTTATGAGTATTAATTTTCCCTGATTCAATATATCCCCGTGATTGTGATTCTCTGGCTATACTATAATTATCAGACATAATACTATATAATACTTCATATAATTTATCATACGATATATTATATGTGGCATCATTGTAAACATTATACTTATATGAATTTATTTCTTTTATTAGTAATTTTTTTTCTGAACTACATCTGCTTAAAATTATTACTGAAAAAGATAGAACAAAAAACATAAATACATTTTTTAATAAGCATTTTTTCACTTTTTTTTTTAGTTTTTTGTTACCCTGAGGTTCAAAAGGCAGGTTAATAAAATTGATTTAAAATTATAGCAACAAAAAAGGGCGCGAACCTCTGCTTTATATTTTCAATTTGTATTAGGTACGACCAAGCACCCTGAACCAACTGAAATAAGCAATAGGAACACACCCTGTCGGGTGCGTTTCCTAACTTATTTCTCTGGTTCAATAGATTTGGTCGTTTTAATACAAAAGAAACGTTAGCAACGCAATTTTTTGTTATATGTTAAAGAACGATTTATACTTTTTTCGTATAAAAAAGCAAATATACACAATAAAAATTAAAACCAAATTTATTTTTCGGTTTTTTTTAAAAATTATTAATAAAAACTTAAAAAACCAACGGGTTAACCCGTTGGCTCACACTAATGTCATTTAGTTAAGCGTAAAATCTTGATTAACAACATATCAGATTAGCACCACACTTTAGAATGGTGTATTAAATCAATAAATCATTTTGGAAGTCGGCTTAAAGCCGACTTTTAAAGAACTGTGTTTGAATTCTAATCACCACACTAAAGTGTGGTGCTATTCTGATATACAGGATATTAGCTCTTAACTAAATAACATTAACCAGAAGGTCGGAGTAACAGCTTTTTATTCAGAAATTTTTACTCTAACACCTTGAGAATGAGCGGTAAATTCAGGAGCATACATACATTGAACAGATGTAATACCATTTGAAAAATCACCTTTATTGTTTATCAGCAAAGGATATTCAAATACATAAGTTCCTTTTCTAAGATAAGAAAAAAAGAAGTTAGTTGATACGTCGCCTGTAGATTCATAATATCCGAGTCCGTCCTGATATTTATATTTTGATATTATATTAACGGGCTCAAAGCCAGAAGCTCTCATATCTTTCATGTGTACATATTCCATATCTCTGTCAACTCTTAGTTCTATCCTTACTTTAATTTTATCGCCGAGTTTCAGTTCTGTTTTTTTAGTAACTGGCTCTATAACAGGACCTGAAGGAGTATTTTTTTTCAGGAATAATTTTTTTTCTAATTTCAAAGGTGTTTTATGAGGAGTTATTTTGTCAAGTTGTTCAAAATATTGCCAGTATAAAGCGCCCCAGGCAACGCCGTCATCTGATTTTGTAACAGTAACATTACCCATTTGAGGTTTAATATCACTTCCCGACCATGAAGTTTTAAAATATCCTGTTCCTGCTTCTACTTTTACATCATCAATTTCTTTTGGATTAATTTTTATATCATCTAATGATACATTTACCAGGTTGCTGCTTTCCAATATATTAACTCCTCTTAAAAGTAAAGCATAGCATGCTTCTGCTGTAGCTTTAGATGTTTTCCAGTCCTGAGTTTGCTTTTGTTTTAAGAGCCATATTTTCAATTCTTCAACAGATTTATCATCATTGGCAACTTTATCAAATGCCTCAATCAGCAGAGCTTGTGTTTCAACAGGTGCCTGATACCAGTAATAAGCCGGTCTTGTGTCTCTCCAATACATTCCCATTTCATCGGAATGGATAGCTTTTTCTTTTAATGACTTAATAATATCCATAGCCGTAGTATTGTCGCCATAACGGTTTAATGCAAGAGCAATCATTGCCTGCAAATGTATATTGTTTTGTGTCCAGTATTCTTTTGCCTGATTTTTAAAATATTCAAAAGATTGTTTGTATCTGTCTTGCATTTTAATATCATTAATAAAATAGCTTCTTGCATACAGATATTGAATTTGTAAACTATTGATATGATTTTTATCCATATCATCAGGATTATATTTTTGAATATACTGATAATCTTTCATTATTTCAGCATCTAAATATCTGACACCTTTTCTTATCATTTGCCATGTTTTCTGGTCTTTTTTTACATTTTTTATTCCAATATTATCAAGATGTCCAAAGCCGGTAATAATATATTGAGTTATATATCTGCTGTCAGACATACCTTTAAACCAAGGCCATGCGCCATCGTAGGATTGCATTTTAATTAATTTTGATAAGGCAATATTAAGTTCATTTGACATTTTATTTGCATCAAAGAGCAATGCAATTCTTTGTTTTCTTTGAGATTCGTTTTTTGCATCTAAAAACCATGGGGTCTCTTTAAGTATTAAGGTCTTTAGTTCCTGATTTTTTTCCATGTTTGACAGTAAAGCATCAGGTGTAAAATTTTTCCAGCATTCAAATACCTGTTTTATCTTTGGATTGGAATTAACAATATAAGATGCAATGCTGTTGGCATAAAATCGGCTAAATATTTGTTCAGAACATTCATAAGGTGTTTCCATCAGATAAGGCAATGCTTGTATAGCATACCATGCAGGATTTGAAGTATATTCAAGAGTTAATTTATGATTTTTTAATGTTAAAGCCGATTTTGAGTTAAGAAGTTTGGTAAAAGTAAATTTTTTTGTTTGTTTTCCATTAACAGGCAAAGGTAAGGTCTCTGTTACAAGCATTCTGTTTGTCAGCACAGGTATTATCTTTTCTTCGCCATCGCTAAAATTGCCGGACTTTGCAACAATTCTATATGTTATAGCTTCTATATTATCAGGCACAGTGATATTCCAGCATAATACCGTGTTTTGCTGTTTTTCGACAGAAAAGTCCTTTATTGAATCATTGTTATTTGTTATATCATTAACAGATTTCATTGTAGTTGCATCAAACAGTAATAACTTTGCTTCTCCCTGCAGATTATTTTCTGATATATTTGATACCTTGGCACACAGAAATATTTTATCACCTTGTCTGAAAAATCTTGGGATATTAGGTGTTATCATCAGTTTTTTCTGAGTTATCAGTTGTTTTTCTATTTGTCCGTATTTCAGGTCTTTTGTATGAGCCAGAGCCATTAATTTCCATTTTGTAAGAGATTCAGGCACAGTAAAGGATATAATTATTTCGCCTTTGTCATTTGTTTTAAGGTCAGGATAAAAGAACGCTGTTTCATTAAAGTTTTTTCTTATTTGTATTCCTGTGAAGTCGGATGTTTGTTCTTCTTCCTGAACATTTAATACTTCTTTGTCCATATCTGATTCAGATTCCCTAATAGCTCCTTCATCCATTGTTGTTTCAGGCATTTTATTGTGTTTTATACCTTTCGACATCATAGAAGTAACTCTTGTTCTTTTTTCACCTGTTGCCCCTGTATAGCTTCCATAATAATTAAATCCAAACCAGTTTAGTTTATCATAATAATGATAAAACAGTTGATTATGTTTTGTTTTTCTGTCAGTATATAAATTACTTCTGTTTGTGGTAAAGGCATTATTTATGTTCCAGTTTAAAGAGCTATAGTAAGATTTATAAATTTCATCAAAGCCGGTCCAGATATTTTTTTTAAATTTATCAAGAGAAGCATCATAGAGTGTTGCAAGCATTTCAGCAGCGACTTTTTCCGACTTGCTGTCTTTTATTTTTATATTCCATTCTTCTTTTTGTCCCGGCAATAATTTATCTCTGAATGTTTCAAAAGTAATATCTAAGTTTTTGTTTGTATAAGGAATAATTATTGTCTTTGTATTATCAAAAGAACTGTTATGTTTTATAAAAGTAAGATGTATAGAAAAATTTCCTCTGTATTCTTCTTTAATTGGTATTTCTATTAGTTTTTGTTTGTTACTGATGTTTATCCATTGTTTGGAAATTATTTTCTTTTTATGTTCTATTTCGTAAAGTATATTTACATTTTTATCTTTTGTTCCAATCAGGAAAGATATTTTTTCGCCCGGTTCACCTTTTTCTTTGAGCATAGTAAACCAGTTAATGGAATTATCGGGTATTTGCTTATCTTTAATGGAATAAAGAGTAAAATAATTAGTTGATTGGACATCTGTGCCGTATTTATCTTTTGATTTTATTTCAAGAACATAATGACCTTGTTCGTATTTTGATATTTTGTTAAGTTTGAGCAAAGAGTCCTTTTGTGTATCAAAAGCATATTCCAAAACCTTTATTTCCTTTTCCCAGTTGTGAATATCATTTTCATTATCATAAATATCATAAGAAAAAGTGTTGTAAAATTCTTGTTTTGTCATAGAAAACTTATCAGGTCTTTCCCATTGACGTTCTCTGAATATTCTGTCATCTTGTTTTAGTTTATAGATAGTTATCTCACCTTTTGCAGCTTGTTTTTCGCCGTCAAGGTTAGTAGCAATTATTTTAAATTCATTTTTTTTATCTTTATCAATTTGAGCAGGCACGTTAACATTTATTATCAAGCCAGTATATCCTACAGAAACAGTTTTTTGATTAGAATGTGTTTCGCCATTTACATCAGTAACATCAGCATAGACAGTATAATTAAATACAGGTTGATTTTCCCTTGGTATTGTCAGGTCAGGTATTGCTTTGAAATTAACAGTAAATTCTCCTTGATCATCTGTATTTGTTATTCCATTTGTTATCTCTGTTTTTTTGGAATTATAAGGATATATTGGATACCAATATCTGGGATAAGGGAAAGTAGAAGTTCGTGTTACACGATATTTAACTTTTGAATTGGAAATATTATTACCGGCGAATGCTTTTGCTTTGCCTGTTATAGCAACTGTTTCATTTAGTTTATATGTTTCTTTAACAGGATTGAAAGAGACCTCAAATTTTGGACGTTTATATTCTTCAACTAAAAACCCAATACTTCCCGAGCTATTGGATATAAACATTCTTCCATTAAGAACTCCGACAGGTGTAGTAAATGTTCCGTTAAATGTTCCAAATTCATTTGATGTTAGTTTTAAGTCGGCTATTTTTCTGCTGTTAACATCATAAAAAGTAACTGTTGTATTGTATTTAGGTTTTATATGCCATGTCTCGCCATTTTTTTCAAGCAAAATTCCTTTAAAGTATATAGTTTGTCCCGGACGATATATGGCTCTGTCAGTAAAAAAGAACGTTTTTAAAACAGTTCTGTCTTTTTGTGAATATTTTGTATTTTGATAAAAAGAATTAGTTATTAGAGTGTCATTTTTATATACAAATTCAATAAAAAATCTGCCTGAATTTTTGTTTTCTGAAGACATACTGAAATATCCCTGTTCGTTTGTTGTATATTTTTTTCCTTTTTTTTGTTCTGTTTTTTTTATTTTGTAATCATATTTGTTATAATAAGTTTGAGCAGACACATTTTTTATACAAGTGCCTGTTTCTCTGTTTAATACATAAAAGTCCAAGTCGTTATTATTTTCAGAACGGCTTATATAACTTATGTTTGATACCCAAAAAGGGAAATAAGCAACAGATTCGTCATCATAAGAAAAATTTTTGTCTGTTCCTATTAAAATAATATAGTAACCTAAGTCCAATCCGGGTATTTTTATTTCAACGGAATGTTTTTGAAAATCACTGTCATTACTCAATGTCAGGTTCCATTGTTTTATAGCCGGCATATTTTTATACTTATCTACCAATTCTTTGTTATAAAATTTTCTTCTCAGATTTTTATCTTTTGTATAGCTATATTTTATAATTTTTATATATATATCAGATATATTTTCGTAAGATACCAGTGATCTGAAAGGTTTGTCAGGAATATTAACATATTCTGTTGTTATATTAATAGAAGTTTGTTTTATTTTTTCCTGCAGACACAAGCAGTTTTTTACACCTTCGGCATTAGAGTCGGGGAAACGTTTTATAGCATTTTCACAATACTGGTAAGATGTTTTTAAATCCCATTTATGATTTTCAGATTCCAAAGGTCTGTATAACTTTGCTTTTTGATAATATTCATTGGCTATTTCATAAGATATATTTGCTGAGATTGAAAATTTATTGAATTTTTTTTCAATAATTTGTAATGCCTTTAAATATAAACTATCTTTCCCCTCTATAATAGAATTGTCTTTAACAAATTTTAATCTTTCCAAATCAACATCAATAAGGGCATGAGGATTTTTGTCGTTTAGATGAAATTTTGTTAAATCCTGCAGAATTTTTATCCCATAAAATTTTAAAGACATAGAGTCATTTGTTGATATATTAATTTTTGTGAACAGATTACAGTATTTAAAATAATCTTTGTTGTTGAGTTCAAATTTATAAGCAGGTCTTATGATTTCCGGCTCTTTGTTTTTAAAAAAATCAACTGCTCTATGAGCAAGAAAGTCATAAAGTGTTGGTCTGAAATTTTTTGAATTGGTTTCTGTTATTAAAATATTATCATAGGTCTTTAAAGATGTGTTTTTTAGTTTGTCAGCATTTTTTAATGAATTAAGATAACCGTCTATAACATATTTTGTTATATCTTTTAATGTCCAGGTTTCAATATCATCTTTTTTAAAATTTATTGTTTCTGTTCTATTCAGGAATTTATATCTGTTTGCCTGATAATATTTCCAATAGACCTCTGCCAATACAGAATACAATATTTGTTTTATCGGCTGATCAGATGCTTCAATTTCACTATCAAGTTCATTAATTGTATTTTTTAAGTAATTTTCTTCAAATTTTGACTTTAGATTTATTTTATATAAGACCGCTTTAACAAATTGAGGAGCATTGTTTTCTTCTTTAGCTTTTTCATAGATAATATTTACAATTTTCAGTACTGATTTAGGGAGTTCTTTATTTTTAATATCTTCTACTTTTTGCCAGTTTTGTTCATAAGTGCTGTCAATAGCATAAACAGTCAGGTCTTGTGTTTTGTAACAGTTATTTGTTGCATAGCCATTAAAAGAGATATTAAATATCAGACAAAAGAGGATGATAATTTTTGTTTTCATAGATATAATTTTTTTTGTAATTATTCAGGGGAATAAAAAAGACAAAAGTAAAAAATAAAAGTTATTGTATCTAAGAACATAATTTTTCATAGTATAATTTTGTGAGATATTGATAATTCAACGATTACAAAAAATGATTATAAAATTATTAATAAATTTTTTGCTTAAACCAATTTTTATTATTACATTTACATTTTTTTATTGACAAAACTTTTTTATTATGAAACCAAAAATATTTTTAACACTGCTCTTTGCTGTAATTATGCAGTTTTCTTTTGGGCAAGAATATCATAAACTTGTTGATACAAATAAATTATGGAATTATTATGATTGTTATGCCGGACCACCACCTCATTATACCACTCTATACAGATTTACTTCAGACACTTTAATTAACGGGGAAAAATATTTCATACCGGAAGCCACGCATGATTCTATGAATTGGTATAAAGAAAATTATTATCTACGTGAAGAAGATAGCACAAAAAGGGTTTATATTCTTTATAACAACAATGAGGGCTTAATCTATGATTTTAGTTTAAACACAGGTGATTCTGTTACAATTTTAAACACTCTCTCGGTATCTAATCCGCCTATTACGATACATGTTATTTCAATAGATTCCATACAAATTGACGGCTTTTACAGAAAAATAATTAATTCTGATTTCTGTACATGGATTGAAGGGATTGGTGATAAAATGGGGATAACCAACCCAGGGAGTTGTTTTCTTGTAGGGAATTGTCTTTTGCTTGTTTGTTATTACGAAAATGATTCTTTAAAATATCTAAATCCCGATTATGATAGTTGTTTTTATTCATTTGTAAATATTAATGAAAACGAAAATGAAAAACAGGTTTTATTAAAAGATATGGGAAACAATTCTTATATTATACAAACCAAATCAAGTATTGAGGAAGTGAAAATATATAATGTTTTGGGTGAAAAGATGAGGAAATACAATCCTTTTTCCAATCAATGTAAAATAAATATGTCATCATTTTCCTCAGGTATTTATTTTATAACAGGCAAAACATCAAATAAATTATTTAATTTTAAAATCGTTAAGCCATGAAATACAAATATTTTATTTTATATTATCTTAATTTTATTCTCATCTAACACAGATATATCTATATATTATTTAAATTAGTAGGGAAATATTTATCATATTATTATATCATAAAATAATTTTAATAAAAAAAATTATTATTATTTGTTTTTGGTTTTGTTTTTTTTGTATTTTCGCTATTCAATTTTGAGAGAGGTTAATATTTTTTTTCAGGAGAGGTGACCGAGTGGACGAAGGTGCGCGCCTGGAAAGCGTGTATACGCCAAAAGCGTATCAAGGGTTCGAATCCCTTCCTCTCCGCACAAAATAATAATTAAATAATTAAATAAAAATTAATTCAAATATGAAAAAAATAATTGCATCTTTAACAATAGCATTAATGCTAAGTTTTGGAATTTCAAATGCTGTATTATCTCAAAACACAAAAGTAAAGACAACAGATACAGTAAAAAAAGAACAAACAGACACAACTAAAAAAGGACAGACAGATACAGTAACAACAGCCAAAACTTCGACTCCTGAACAGGAAAATATCCTAAATGAAAATCCAAATGAAAATAAAAGTTTCCATCAAATTTTAAAAGAAAAATTTATTGAAGGTGGTCCTGGTTTTATGGCTACTATCTTATTATGTTTAATTCTTGGATTAGCTTTATCAATTGAAAGAATACTATATCTGAATTTATCAACGACAAATACAAAAAAATTACTCTCTGATGTAGAGACCACAATAGAAAAACAAGGAATAGATTCTGCAAAAGAGATATGCAGAAACACAAGAGGTCCTGTAGCAAGTATCTTTTATCAGGGGCTGGATCGTTATAACGAGGGCTTGGAAATAGTTGAAAAATCAATAATCTCTTATGGTAGTGTGCTTACAGGACGATTAGAAAAAGGATTATCATGGATTTCTTTATTCATCTCCCTTGCACCTATGCTTGGATTTATGGGAACTGTAATAGGTATGATTGGAGCTTTTGATAATATTGAAACAATGGGCAACATATCTCCGGCTATTGTCGCAGGTGGTATCAAAGTCGCACTTTTAACAACTGTATTCGGACTTATTGTTGCTATCATATTACAAGTTTTTTATAATTATATAATCTCTAAAATTGATAGCATTGTAAACTCAATGGAAAATTCTACCATCTCTTTTATGGATATTTTAACAAAATATAAATCATTAAATAAATAATTGATATGAAAGATAAAAAAGAAAAATTATTATCAATCATAATATATACTCTTTTGGGTATATCAGGAATACTAATTGTTTTATTTTACTTAAATGCAATATCAGAAAACATCATACTAATATGGGGATATGTTTTACTTGGGCTATCTATTATCACAGTGGTAGCAACAGCTATAAAGGACTTTGCTAAAACATCCGGCTCTAAAAAGAATATTTTGTTTATATTTATTGGATTCGTAATATTGCTTGGCATCTCTTATTTATTTGCTTCCGGTAATATACAAGGAAAAGTATTTGAGAAATTTGAAATTACAAGCACAGTATCAAGGAATATTGGAACCTGTTTAATTTTTACATATATATTAGGTATTATAGCTGTTCTTTGTATGGCTTTTGGTGGAACTATAAAAATGCTTAAAAAATAAAATCTATAAAGATGAAAAGATCTATTCCTGAAATCAATGCATCTTCAATGGCTGACATAGCTTTTTTGCTTTTGATATTCTTTCTTGTAACTACTACAATGGATGTAGATACAGGTATATTAAGAAGATTGCCTCCGCCTATAGATCCAAATGTTCCACTACCTCCTCCAATAAAAGAAAGAAATGTTTTTACTGTTTTGGTTAATGCTCAAAATCAATTATTAGTTGAAGGCAAACCCGGTAACATTTATACTTTAAGAGAAAAGACAAAAGAATTTCTTAAAAATCCTAATAATGATCCTGATTTATCTGATAAAGCAGCAAAAGATATTGACTTGCTTGGAGAGATATTTGTTTCCAAAGGAGTAATATCATTACAAAATGACAGAGGAACTTCTTATGAAACATATATAAAAGTTCAAAATGAACTGGCAGCAGCAGTAAGAGAATTAAGGGATGAATTGTCAATAGAAAAATTTGGAAAAAAATTTCTTGACTTAAACGAAGAAAAATCAAAAGCTGTTAGAACAGCTATACCTGTAAGTATTTCTGAAGCTGAACCTAAAAATGTAGGAGGAAATAATTAATGGCTCGTTTTGCAAAAACAAAATCTAAAAAGATACCTACGGTTTCAACATCGTCTTTACCTGATATTATATTTATACTTTTGTTCTTTTTTATGGTTGCAACAACTATGAGAGAAACAGAGCTATTTGTTAATATAACTGTTCCTGAAGCAACAGAAGTTCAGAAATTAGAAAAAAAATCTTTGGTAAGTTTTATCTAT
>CAZZDX010000033.1:0-16051 GCA_964653185.1 uncultured Bacteroidales bacterium | reverse complement strand
TTTAATAATAAAATTGCAAGAGACAAATTTATACCATTGGACATATATACTCTTTTACCCATAAAAAATACCGAAGTGCCTAATAATTGTTAAATTGTTAAATTACTAAATTGCTATATTGTTGTTGATGAAGCAATAACAAATAATTATTGAAATAATAATAACAATTTAAGGCATTTTTCAAAAAGCTATAAAAATAGTTAACAATTTTATAATATAAAAAAAAATCTTATTTTTATGCTTTTAACCTTAGTAGCAAAAATAAATGACCTCCTTTTCAAAACCTTATTACCTTATTCTCATTCATCTAATAAGGTAATAAGGTTAAAATCGGGAATTAATTTTGTCTGCTACTAAGGTTTGAAAATTTCAAAAAAATATTTTAGAAAAAGTAAATAAATTATTAAATTAGTTTAGTATATGTCAAAAGGAAGAGATGAAAAACCACATATCGGTATTTTTGGTAAACGAAATAATGGTAAAAGTTCATTTATTAATATTATTGTTAACCAGGAAATAGCAATTGTTTCTACACAGGCAGGAACAACAACAGATCCTGTAAAAAAATCAATTGAAATTTTTGGCGTTGGACCCGCTATAATAATAGATACTGCCGGAATTGATGATTATGGCGAATTAGGAAAAAAACGTATTGATAAAACATTGCAAATTATTAAAATTATTGATTTAGCAATTTTACTAATTACAAATAATAGCTTTACTCAATATGAAAAAAAATTAATTGAAGAATTTAACAAATATTCAGTTCCTTATTTTATTATCCATAACAAGTCCGATATTGAAAAACTTAAAGAAGAAACTATAAATAAAATAAGAACTTATACTAAATCTGAAATAATAGATTTCAGCACAGTTAAACCTGATAATATTGAAGATGTTATTGAACTGATAAAAAAAACAATCCCGGAAACAGCTTATCATACTTCAACTTTAATAGGAAATCTTATTTCAAAAGGTGATATTGTGATGCTTATTACTCCTGTTGATAGTGAAACGCCTGAGGCAAGATTAATATTACCCGAAGTAATGGTTATAAGAGATATACTTGATAATAATTGTATAGCAATAGTATTAAAAGAAGATGAAATTGTTGATTTTTTTAAAAAAACAGGTGTCAAACCTAAACTTGCAATCACTGATAGCCAGGTTTTTGAAAAATCCAATGCTTATGTCCCTGAAGATATTCCATTAACAAGTTTTAGTATTATTTTAGCCAATTATAAAGGAGATTTTCAAAACTATCTTAAAGGCACGCCAAAACTTTCGGAATTAAAAAATAATGATAGAATTTTGATTTTAGAATCCTGTACCCATCGGGTAAGTTGTGATGATATTGGAAGAACAAAAATTCCAAACTGGATTCGTAAATTTTCAGGCAAAAAACTTGATTTTGATGTAGTAGCCGGACTGAGTAAACTGCCACGAGATATTAATGATTATGCTATGGTAATACAATGTGGAGGTTGCGTTTTAACAAAAAAACAAATTATTAATCGCCTTAAACCTGCTGTTGATGCCGGTGTGCCGGTAACAAATTATGGTATGACAATTTCATATATACATGGTGTTTATAAACGTGCAATAGCTCCTTTTATTAATCATAATCATTAATGTTATGGAAACCGAAGTTGATAAAATTCTGTTAAAAGAAAAATTTAACAAAAAAGATATTATAACTCTTTTATCTACTACTGATACTACAGAAGTAAATAATTTATACAAAAAAGCATATAATATTAAAATAAAATATGTTGGAAATAAAGTATATTTACGCGGACTAGTAGAATTTTCAAATTTATGTAAAAAAAATTGTTATTACTGTGGTATAAGGAATGGAAATAAAAATTTACATAGATATAATATACCGAATGATGAAATTAAAAAGGCAGTTGTTTATGCATGGAAAAATAATTTTAGCTCTGTTATTTTTCAATCAGGCGAAAGAGATGATAGTTTATTTATTGAACGGGTAAATGATATTATAAAAACTACAAAACGCATTACTAATAGTGAAGTTGGAATTACTTTATCTTGTGGTGAACAGACAGAAGAAACTTATAAAAAGTGGTTCAACTCCGGTGCTCACAGATATCTTTTACGCATTGAAACATCAAATAAAGATTTATATTATAAAATACATCCTGAAAATAGCACACATAATTTTGAAAACCGTTTAAAATCATTAAACAACCTCAAAAAAATTGGCTATCAAACAGGCACTGGTGTTATGATAGGTTTACCATACCAAACAATTGAAAATTTGGCTGATGACCTGTTATTTTTTAAAAATATTGATATTGATATGGTTGGTATGGGACCATATATTATACATAAAGACACTCCTTTATATAATTTACGGCATTTACTTATGTCAAAAAAAGAACGTTTTAATTTAACATTGCGTATGATTGCTGTATTAAGAATTATGATGAAAGATATTAATATTGCCTCATCAACTGCTTTACAAGCTATTGTGCCTGATGGACGAGTAAGAGGACTAAAAGCAGGAACAAATGTAATTATGCCAAATTTAACTCCAACAAAATATATTGAAGATTATTTTTTATATGAGAACAAGCCCTGTTTAGATGGAGATACTGATGAATATTTGTATTCTCTTGAAAATAAAGTTAATAAAATTGGGGATATAATTGGATATGGAGAATGGGGCGACCCAAAACATTATTTTGAGAGACAAAAAAAATAGCATGATTTGTATACAATAATTTTTGATACCTTTATCCCATTGAATCAGGCATTCATTCCGATAAATGTTCCAATAAATACGGGATTTGCAATTAATTGAAGTTTTTACCAACTATTTTTGTTTATTAAATCATTTTTTAAAATAAACTTGACATAATATATATTAAAAAAAGAGCTAAAAAAGATTGAAATATATGAGGAATTCATTGAACAGCAAGGAATTTTAACTCTTTTAAAATAAAATATATTTAAAAAAATAAAAATAAAATAAAATTTATTTGTTTAGTAAAGATTAATATTTATATCTTTGCATCGTTAATTTTTTAACAAAAAATTATTATTAACTTACTTAAACTTAAAATTTTAAATATCAATTTAATATGATTGATAAAACTAATAAAGGGAATAATAAAGTAAAAAATTTTTGCTATTTATTTATTATTCTTATGTTTATATGGCTCGCTCTTACTTTGAGCTTTGAGAAAGAGGAATTAGTTGTTGGGTTTATTGTAAGCATTATTCTTTCCTTCGCATTATATAAAAGTTATCAAAAAATTGGATTTCCAAAATTTAGTATCAAGAGAATTATTTTTCTTTTTATTTATATATTAGTACTTCTTAAAGAAATAATTATAGCCAATATTGATGTGGCATATAGAATTATTCATCCAAAATTGCCAATAAAACCGGGTATTGTAATTATTAAAACCGAATTAAAACAAGATTTGGCTAAAATGATTCTTGCAAACTCTATTACTTTAACTCCCGGAACATTTACATTAGATATTAATGATGATGGTCTTTTAATTCATTGGATGAATGTAAAGACAGATAATATAGATGAAGCAACAAAAATGATAGGGGAAAGATTTGAAAAATATTTAAAAGTGATATTTAAATAAATAATTTATAAATCACCTAGCTAATGACACAAAATGATAAAAAAAATATAATTATAATAGGTGGAGGTCCGGCTGGAGTTACTGCAGCAATAACATCAAGAAGATATTATCCGGAGTCAGAAATTACACTTATTCGTAAAGAAGAAAAAGTTTTGATTCCTTGTGGCATACCTTATATATTCGGTACACTTGAATCCCCGGAAAAAAATCTTATCCCAGATAATGTTCTTTATGATAACAATATAAATTTGATAATAGATGAGGTTACTTCTATAAACAAAGGTTTAAAGACCATAACTACAGCAAAGGAGGAAAATCTTAGTTATGACAAAATGATATTAGCAATAGGTTCATCGCCTTTAGTTCCCCCACTACCCGGTATTGATCTTGATAATGTATTTGCTGTATGGAAAGATTTGGAGTATTTGAAAAAAATGTCAGAAAGTTTGGATAAAGCCAGGGATGTGGTTATTATAGGCGGTGGCTTCATAGGTTTAGAGTTTGCTGATGAGTTTATGAAAAGAGGTAATTTAAATGTTACTGTAATAGAACTTTTGTCTCACTGTTTACTTCTGGCTTGTGATGAAGAAATATGTAAACTCGTAGAGAAAAAGCTTACAGAAAGAAAAATAAATATCTTAGCCGGTAGAAAAGCAAAAGCTATATTAGGCGAAAAAAATGTTCAATATTTAGAACTGGAGAATGGTCAGAAACTTAAAACAGATATGGTAATTTTAGGAATAGGAGTAAAACCCAATGTTAAACTTGCTTTAAATACAGGATTAGAAGTTGATGAAAAAGAGGGGATAAAAGTTGACGATTTTATGAGGACTAGTGATGAAAACATTTTTGCTGTTGGGGACTGTGCACAAAAAAAATGTTATTTAAGTGGATTACCAAAAGGCGTTAGATTAGCTTCAATAGGAACAACTGAAGCTAGAATAGCTGGAGCAAATCTTTTTGGTGTTAGAAGGAAAACTGAGTGTGCAATAGGTATATTTTTTACTTGTTTTGGTGATCTTGCTGTGGGTTCCGCCGGATTTACGGAAGCAAATGCAAAAAAAATGGGAATTGATGTTGTAATAGGAGAAGCCGTTGCTCCGGATAAACACCCTGGTTGTATTCTAGGCACTCAGAAATTAGGAATAAAACTGATATTTGAGAAAGATACAGGATTACTTATAGGCGGACAGGTCTATGGTGGAGCATCAGTAGGTGAAAAAACTAACTTCATTGGTGCACTTATTCAGAAAAAAATGAGAGTTGACGAGATATGTACCTTTCAAATTGGAACTCATCCTTTGCTTACTGCTTCACCTATAAGTTATCAGCTTGTAAATGCCGCTCAAATTGCTGTAATGAAAATAAGAGGAATAAAATAATCAAAATTTTTAAAATAATTAATGCTAACAAATTATAAACAATTAGCTGAAAGCATAAAAGCATTAGGGCATCCGATACGTTTACAGATTGTAGCAGGTCTTATTAAAAATGAATGTAATGTTACACAGATTCAACAATCTTTAGGAGTGCCTCAATCTACCATTTCTCAGCATCTGAGAATACTTAAAAATGCTGGAATAATAGAAGGAAGAAGAGAAGGGACAAATGTATGTTATAAAGTGATTAATAATTGGATAAAAGAGGTAATTGAAAAGAGAAAGAAAAAATAATTTTTTTTTATATAATACATTGTATTATTTGAATATACAAATAATACAAGATAAAAAAAACGATGGATAAAATGATATTTTTTATAATTATTATAGGTATAGGTATTATTTTTTGTATTATACGTATGATAAAAGGTCCTACTGCGGCTGACAGAGCAATAGCAGTAGATACCGTAACCACTATTATTGTTGCTCTATTGGTATTACTTGGTTTTGTTTTTCAAAGATATGTTTATCTGGATGTTTCTTTAGTGTATTCAATAATATCATTTGTTGGTTTAATTGCAATTGCAAGATATTTAGAAAAAGGAATATAACTTATGAAATATCCAAGAGAATTAAGATTATAAAATTATAAAATTTAATGATAATCATGCAGTCAAGTTCGGTCAGGAAGTTGCCTGACAAATTTTACAGGGCAAACTTGAAACTGAAAACTTGATATTGGACTAATTGATTATTGAAATTAAAAATTAAAAACTGAAAACTTGAATTTTGTGCCTTTGAATTTTGAATTGAAACTGCAATATAACTTATGAATTTAAATATTGAATTAATTGGAAAAATAGTTACAGGAATCGGAGCTTTATTCCTTTTTTTGGGCGGACTTGGAATTTATAGAATGCCTGATGTATATAATAGGGTCCAGGCAGGAACAAAATGTACTACTTTAGGCGCTTTTTTAACTATTATAGGAGTAGGGATAATGCAACCGGAATGGTTTTGGAAGACACTCATCATTGCATTGTTTATACTTATTTCTAATCCTGTTTCAAGTCATGCTTTAGGAAGGGCTTCCCTTAAAAGCGGTGTTCCTTTATGGCACAAAAGCGTTATAAATAAAACTAAAGAATTTAAAGAATCTGAAGAATCAAAAGAATCTAAAAAATAAATATGATTATAATAGTTTCTATATTAATTTTTTTAATGCTTGTATCAGCAATTATAGCAGCAGTTTTAAAAGATTTGTTGAGTGCAGTTATTGCTTTATGTGTTGTTAGTTTGATAGCAGCTGTTCTTTTTTATCTCTTGCAGGCACCGGATGTAGCTATGGCAGAAGCTGCTATTGGAGCTGCACTGGTTACTGCTATTTTTGTTATTGCTATTAGAAAAACAAAAAGATTTGAAGAATGAGAAAAATAATTAGTGCCATATTATTGATTATTATTGCCGGAGGAATTACACTATCCCTTATGAAAATACCTTTTGGCATACCCAAAACAAAGGTAGGTGAGTATTATATAAATAAAGGAAGAGAAGAAACCGGAGCAACAAATATTGTTACTTCAGTAGTATTGAATTATCGTGGCTTTGATACTTTGGGTGAAATAACTATACTTTTTATAGCAGCTCTTGGCGTAGGAGCTATTTTAAGCTTAGGCAGAAAAAGAACTGATAAAAAAGAAAAAATAGAACCGACAAGTTCAATAGTATATACCGGATGCAGATTTTTATTCCCAATACTTCTTCTTGTGGGTTCCTATATTTTTATTCATGGACATCTTACCCCGGGAGGAGGTTTTCAGGGAGGAGCAATTATTGCTTCTGCTTTCCTTCTAATATATTTATCTTGCCCCGGAAAAAGAGTAAATGAAAAATATAGTAAGATAACAGAATCGTTGGCGGGATTAATTTTTATAGTATTAGGATTGATAGGTCTGGCAATAGGTCAGGAATTTCTTTTTAATTTTTTACCTAAAGGTACCCTTGGCACCTTACTTAGTGCTGGTATTATCCCAATAATTTATATTGCTATTGGATTAAAAGTTGGTTCAGAATTAACCGGTATTATTGATAACTTAATAGAGAAAAGCTAATGAATTTTTTAAATAATTACATTTATTACATAGGAGCTTTTGGTCTCGTTTTTATAGGACTATATATCCTACTGGTTAAGAAAAACCTTATTAAAGTTATTATTGGTTTAAGTATTCTTGATACAGGAGTATTCTTATTTCTTATCGCCGTTGGTTATATTAATAAAGGTACTGCTCCTATATTTTCAAAAACCGGATTAAACCCAAAAAATATGGTTGACCCTGTACCACAAGCCTTAGTATTAACATCTATTGTGATAGGAGTGGCTATCCTAGCATTGGCACTTACATTAGCTATAAAATTATATAAACATTATGGGACTCTTAATTTACGTAAAATAAAAGAACAAAGATGGTAAACCAATTATTAAATCCTGTACTTTTAATTGTTATACCTTTGGGTCTTGCTTTTTCTATTCCTTTATTCGGGCTTATTTCGAAAAAGATAGAAAAGTTTATCCCAACGGTAGCTCTTCTTTTTAATCTTATTGTTTCTGTAATACTTATTCCAAAAGTATTAGTAAATCCTATTAATGTTTCTTTAGGAGGATTTTTGCCTCCTTTCGGTATTAATTTGGTAGCAGGACCTGTTGGAATTTTATTTACCGCCCTTATTGCTTTAGTTGGTCTTTTGGTTTCAATTTATTCATGGGATTACATAAAAGAAGGTGCTAAAGAAAAATATCATATTCTTTATCTTCTGCTTTTAACAGGAGCTACAGGTGTTGTTCTTACAGGCGATATATTCAACCTGTTTGTTTTCTTTGAGATTCTTTGTATTTCTTCTTATTCTCTTGTCGCTTATTATAGTGATAAAGCAGGCACAGAATCTGCAATAAAATATCTTATACAAGGTTCTATTGGTTCCGCTTTTATACTTATAGGTATTGGATTGCTCTATGGTCAGTTTGGAACACTTAACATGGCTGATATCGCAAGTAAAATTAATTCTATTCACTCAATCTCTATCTTCCTTCCTTTAGTTCTATTGATTACCGGCTTTGGAGTAGAAGCAGCTATTTTTCCTTTAAACGCATGGCTGCCTGATGCACATTCATCCGCACCTTCATCAATAAGCGCTGTACTTTCAGGAATTGCTATTGAAGTTGGACTTTATGCTGTTGTCAGAATTGTATTTACCGTTTTTGGTGCTTCAAGTTTTTTAATGTTCTTCCTGTTTTTAGGTGTTTTAACCATATTAATAGGTGAAATATGTGCCTTTAGTCAGGATAATATAAAAAGAATGCTTGCATATTCCAGCATAGGACAAATTGGACTTATAGTGTTTGCCTTGTCAATTAATACAACTTATGGAGTAAGCGGAGGTCTTTTTCAGTTAATAAATCATACCTTGTCTAAAGCATTATTGTTTTTAGCAGTAGGTTATATGATTTACCGTAGTGGCTCTATGAATATTTCCTCTTTTGAAGGAATGGGTAAAAAAATGCCTTATACTTCATTAGCTTTTACAATTGGAGCATTTTCCCTTATTGGATTACCCCCATTTGTAGGATTTCCGAGTAAATTTATGATTGTCAAGGCAGCTTTGTTTAAACACGAAATATTATTTACTGTACTTATTGCGCTTGTTCTTTTTGCTACTATTATTGAAGGTGCTTATTTTTTTCGTGTAATACAAGTGCTTTACTTTAAAGGAAAAAAGGATGATATAAAGCAAAAAAGAGCACCTGCTAGTATTTTAATACCTTTGTTTATTTTTGTTGGGTTGATAGTGTTTTTAGGAATATATCCTAAATTTATGACAGACGTATTAAATTCAGCAGCTTCAGAACTTTTAAATAGATTAGATTATATAAAAAGTGTAATACAATGAATATAGAGGTTTTACTTGTAATTGCTTTTGGAGGTGCATTAATAACGTATCTTTTAGGAAAAATATCTAAAAGGGCAAGAAATGTCTCTGCTGTGGCTATTTCATTAGCTCTGGTAGTTATTATTGCTTTTCTTTATAATGCATCTTCTAACATAACTTTTTATACAGGATTTTTAAAAAATCTATCACTTGTTTTAAGAATAAATACTCTTTCCTGGTTTTTTGCTATAACTATATCAGTTGTGGGAGCACTTTCAATTATTTTTTCATTAAGTTATATAAAAGGTAAAGAAAGAACCGACTTCTATTATTTGATGATGATGCTTGTAAATGCAAGTATGATTGGAATTGTGCTTGCCGGTGATTTTGTTACTTTTTATATTTTCTGGGAGATAATGTCGTGGAGTGCATTTCTTTTGATAAGTTATAATAGAGGGACTGCCATGGCTGCCGGAATGAAATATATCATTATGTCCGTTATTGGTTCTATGGCTATGCTTATTGGAATATTATCCCTTTATGCAAATTATGGGACATTGAATATATCAGAGATATCTACTTTTATGGCATCTGCATCTTCCGGGTATATTTTGTTTATTTTGATAACTTTTGGAATTGGATTTGGAGTTAAAAGTGCAATAGTACCTTTACATGCATGGCTTCCGGATGCTCATTCCCAGGCACCATCTCCATTTTCTGCAGTGCTTTCAGGAGTATTGATAAAAATGGGGATATATGGCTTTATTCTTATCCTGTATGTGATAGTCGGTTTAAAGAATTTCCTTGGTTTAAGCAGTAATGGGTTCAGCTTTCATTATATTCTCTGTATATTAGGAGTTATTACAATAGTAATTCCTAGCTTTATTGCTATACTTCAAAATGATGCAAAAAGACTTTTAGCTTGGTCTAGCATTGGACAGATTGGATACATAATTTTGGCTATTGCGTTCGGGACAAGTTTAGGTTTTGCCGGAGGTACTTTCCACATTCTCAATCATGCAATCTTTAAGGCACTTCTATTCTTAACCGTTGGCGCAGTAGAGTATCGTACAGGAACCAGAGATTTAAATTCATTGGGAGGACTAATAAAAAAAATGCCCATAACTTTTTTACTAGCTTTAATCGGTGCTTTTGGACTTATTGGGGTTCCTTTGACAAATGGTTTTGTCTCTAAATGGTTAATTTACAAAACCTTAATTCTTGAGGGTCATCCTTTCCTTGCCTTTTTTGCTTTGTTAGGCACATGGGCAGCTATACTCTATACTTATAAGCTTATTCATAATATTTTCTTAGGAGAACTTCAGGAAAAACATAATAATATAGAAAAAACACCATTTAGTATGCAACTTCCAATGATTGTTCTTGCATTGGCAATTATTCTATTTGGGATACTTCCGGGAATTCCGCTTAAAATTATTAATAGTATCGGAGTTTCTTTTGGACTTGAATCTTTAAATATTAATATTTGGGGAATTGCTTCAGATACAGGAGCATTAAATACTATAAATATTTTTATGGCTGTTCTAATAATAGGTTTAATTGTATGGTTAATTTTTAAAGCCGGACGTAAATCAGTAAAAGTTACTCAGGACAATAACTATGCAGCAGGTACTTACATACCAAAAGGTAAATACAATTACAGTGTTAATTTTTATAATCCTCTGCAAAGAATGATTTCCCCTTTTCTTAAAGATTTTATAGATGATTTTTATATGTGGATTTCAAGAGGGATAAAAAAAATGTCTATTTCAATAAGACGCATATATACAGGTGATATTGGAAATTATGTTATGTATATAGTATTATTTTTGGCATTATTAATTTTTATTCAAATAAAATGGAACTTATGGTAATTATGATATTTAAAATAATATTGGTAATATTTTTAGCATTTATTATTGGAATATTCTTTCTTGGATTGTCAAGAAAAATAATTGCAAGAATTCAGTGGCGATATGGCCCCCCTATCACTCAACCAATTATAGATATCATAAAACTGTTTAATCAGGGAAGTATGAGTCATGGTGTTTTATTCAATTTTGGAATAATTCTCTCTTTGGTTGGTTCTATTGTAGTAATTCTATTTCTCCCTATGGGTAAAATGTGTCCTTTAAGTAGTTCCGGAGGACTTCTTGTAATTCTATATCTTATGCTTTTATTACCCTTAGGTATAGCATTGAGTAGTGGTGAAGCAGCTAATCCTAATGCAAGTATTGGAATATCAAGGAAATTTATTCTGGCTTTGGGTTATGAGGTCCCATTATTACTTATTTTTCTTGCAGTTATGACCCATTATAATACTATTTCAATAGTTAAAATAGTAAAAATGCAATCCAATACAGGATGGTCTTTAACATCCTTACCCTTATTATTGTCCGGTATTGCTTATTTATTAATACTTCCTGCAATATTGGGCGTAAGACCTTTTGAAATTTTTAAAGCTCCACAGGAAATTTCATCAGGTCCAATGGTTGAATATGGTGGTAAATTTTTAGCTTTTGCTACTATACAACATGCTTTTAATGAATTTATTGGAATATCTATTTTTGTAAATTTGTTTTTAGGAGGTGCTAGTAATCCTGGATACTTCTTTTTGAAAATGTTAGTGGTATTTTTTATATATCAATTTGTAAATGCTGTATTTCCACGTTTCAGGATTGAACAGGCATTAAAATATTTGTGGAAATGGCCAACACTGCTTGCTTTTGTTGGGCTGATAATTGTTGCAATAACAAATTAAATTAATACATGGATAGAAATAAACTTGAAAAATGGCTAAAGTCCCCGACAAAGATGGGGCATAAATATTCGCTTCATGTAGTGTATTTCTGTACAGGTTGTGGAATTATTGAGATACCGCCTTCTATCACAGCACGATGGGATGCAGAGAGATTTGGAATAATTCCTGTTGCCAGTCCAAGACAAGCTAATTTATTTTTAATCACAGGATATGTAGCTTTAAAAACATTAAAAGCAATTATACGCACTTATGAGCAAATGCCGGAACCAAAGTTCACCGTAGCATTTGGTTCTTGCCCTATAAATGGAGGAATGTATTGGGATTCTTATAATACTATTAAACATTTAGATAAGTATATTCCTATTGACGGTTGGATTGCCGGATGTATGCCGAGACCAGAAGCTATCTTTATTGGTGTAACTCATTTGTGGACATTGATTGATAAAGAAATGGCAGATGGATATAAAAAATACAGAAAGGACTATAAATATTATAGAGAAAATCAGGAACAAATTTTTGGTAAACTTGAATGGCCACCATTATTCCAAAAGGAGGTTAAAAAATGAATAAATCTCTTAAAGAAAAACTTTTATCATCATTCAGTGATATTCAGATAGATATTACTGAAGATAACAAAGTGTTTATTAACACAAAAAAAGATGACGTTATTTCTGTTTTAAATTTTTTGAAAAACTTAGGTTATAAACACCTCGCTCTTATCTCTTGCACTGACTGGATAGAAGAAAATGAATTTGAACTGGTTTATATTCTTTCATCTTATATGGAGAATGATACAGAATATAGAAATAAAGAAAAAACAAATATATTGGTAAAGACAAGAATTCCCAGAGAAAAAGCTGAGTTTGTAACATTAATAAATGTTTTTGCTAATGCTGAACCTTATGAACGTGAATTGCATGAACTTTATGGAATATATTTTGAGGGGCATCCGAGATTAACACCACTTTTTCTGGAAAGGGAATATAAAATACCTCCTTTCAGAAAAGATTTTGATACAAAAAAATATGTAAAAGAAGTATTTGATAATATTCCTTTTGTTAAAGATAGAAAAGAAAAAAAATGAGAGAACTTGAACTATATTTTGGCCCACAGCATCTTGGAATGGTTGGTAATTTTAGCATTACATTAAATGTTGAAGGTGACCGTATCATAAAAGCTGATGCTAATCCCGGGTTTCTACACCGCGGGTTTGAAAAACTTATGGAACAAAGAACATGGATACAAAATTTTCCGTTAGTATGCAGGATAAATGTTGTTGAACCTGATTCTATGGAATTAATGTATGCTATGGGAGTTGAAAAATTAGCTAATATAGAAATTCCTGAAAGAGCAGAATATATAAGGAGCATTTATTTAGAGCTTGCCAGAATAGGTTCCCATTTGTTTGGCTTATGGGCTTATGCCAATATGTTAGGTTTTGATACTGTTGCACAGTGGGCAATGTATCATCGCGATCTTATACTGGACCTTTTTGAAGAGCTTACCGGTGGTAGAGTTTATCATATATATATTTTGCCGGGTGGTGTAAGACGCGATTTTCCTGAGGGATTTAAAGATAAAATAATTAAAACACTACATTCTATTGGTGGTTGTGTGCCTGATTATGATAATATTTTTTTTAATAATCGTATATTTTATAAAAGGGCTAAAAATATAGGAATAGTAACACGAAAAGAAGCTGAAGAAATGGGAGGAGTTGGACAGGTTATGAGAGCAACAGGTATGAAATATGATATCAGAAAAATTGAACCTTATGCTGCTTATGATAAAATAGATTGGGAAGTTCCTACAAGAAAAGACGGTGATGCATATTCACGCATCTGGATAGTACGTGATGAAATGATTGAAAGTGTTCATATGATATTTAAGTTACTTGATAAAATGCCTCAAGGAAAGGTTTTTAATAAAATACCTAACCCGTTCAAGTGGAATATCCCAAAAGGAGAGGCATATGTAAGATGTGAATCTTCAAGGGGAGAATTAGGACTTTATATGGTCAGTAATGGCAAAGATAAACCATATCGGGTACATTTCAGAACACCTTCTTATTCACACGGGTTGACAATACTGGAAAAGGCATTAATAAATGCAAGTATTGCTGATGTCGGTAATATTATGATAAGTTTATATATAGTGGCTCCGGAAATAGACAGATAAAACATCCATGACTGGATAATTAAAAAAGACACACAAGGAGATGATTATATTAATAAATTGAAATTAGAAATTAGAAACTTGAACTTAGCGAAGCGATATCACGCTTGCCCCGTAGGTAGAGCGAAGCGATATCCTTTGGGGAACACCTTTAAAATATAATTATTGTGAGTAAATTCGGAAGAAAATAAAATTTCTAATTTCTATATCTTGATTTTTCTAAAAATGCAAGTAACTGAAAATTCACCCCGTTAGATAATTGATAAATTGATAGAAAATAATACTTAAAACAAAATATCTAACGGGGTAAACTAATTACGAAAATATAAACATATGAAATTGAGGATAATAAAATGATTAAAACAAATATTTTAAATCCATTTAGGGCTATAAGGTTTCTTTTTAAAAAGCCAAAGACATTAAGATTTCCTTTTGAACAGAAAGATACGGCATTGAGATACAGAGGTTTTCATCTTAATGAGTGGGATGAGTGTACCGGCTGCGGAAATTGTGCTGATATTTGTCCTAATGAGGCTATTAAAATGGTTGAGATACCCGAAATAACACCTAAGCCTAAAGAAGGCATAAAAAATGAAAGACCCGAAATTGACTATGGCAGATGTTGTTTTTGCGGCTTATGTGTTGATATTTGTCCTCCAGGTTCTCTCAGTCTTTCAAGAGATTATCTGCATATTCATTTTGATACAAAAACCTTTGTTATTATTCCAAAAGATGAAAAGACAGATAACGAAAAATTCCTTGGTAAAGAAGAATATTCAATATTAAAGGCAAGTTTATCACACCGTAAAAAAAATTACGAGGGATTTTCTTCTGACCTTAAATATTCCTTATTTGAACCAAAACGTATAATTATGCCTCAGGTAAAACCTGAAGAACGCAAACTGTCCTTTATAGAACAAGTTACAGGTTACAGTAAAGAAGAGGCAAAAATGGAGGCTTCAAGATGTCTGGAATGTAAATTATGTGAAGAGGCCTGCCCTGCTCATCTTAAAATTTCTGATTACATCAAGGCAATTTACGAAGATAAACCTGATGAATCGTTGAAAAAGATATATGAGGATAATCCAATTCCATCAATCTGTGGAAGAATATGTATGGCTCATTGTGAAGACGCATGCTCAATCGGAAAGAGAGGCGATTCTCTTGCTATAAGATGGATAAAAAGATATGCTGCTGATACTATTCAGGATTTCAAATCTACTTTAGAGCTCAATCCAGGTATGCCAAATGGTAAAAAAGTAGCAGTTGTCGGTGCCGGACCGGGTGGCTTATCAGTATCTTATTTTTTAAAACTAAAGGGCTATGATGTTACAGTATTTGATTCTTTACCTGGTGGAGGTGGAGCCATAAGGATTGGTCCGCCAATTTATAGATTACCAATAGAGGCAATAGATAAAGATGTGGATTACATAAGATCCCTGGGAGTTAATTTTAAGTTTAATACAACAATTGGAAAGGATATTTTATTTGAAGATATTTTAAAAAAGTATGACGTAGTTTATCTGGGAATAGGTACTTTTGTGAGTAGGTCAACAGGAATAAAAAATTCTGAAAAATGCATGTTAGCCCTGAATTTCTTAAAAGAAAATAAGATAGGTAAAGGAGTTAAAGTAGGTAAGGAAATTATCGTAATAGGTGGAGGTAATGTAGCTATGGATACAGCCAGGGAAGCACTTCGTTTACAACATATTCAGCATCCTCAGGAAGAAATTATAACAAAAACAGTATCCCTGGAAGATTGGGATATAATGCCGGCAACAAAAGAAGAAATTGAAGATGCAAAAGAAGAAGGAATACAATTCAATCCTGCATGGGGACCAAAAGAAGTTGTTTTGGATGAAAAAGGAAATATAAAAGGATTGTTATGCAAAAAGGTTAAATCAGTATTTGATGAACAAGGAAGATTTTCTCCTACATTTTATGAAGAAAAGACAATACTGCTGAAAGGTGATATGATAATTGAAGCTATAGGTCAAGCACCTGACTTTTCATTCCTGCCGGAAGAATTATTCAAAAAACTTGAATTTACACCAAGAAGAAAAGTAAAAGTTGATGATAATGGTATGACTTCTATTCCAAAGGTTTTTGCAGGCGGCGATATAGTAAACATTAATTTAGATGCAGTTACTGCAATTGCTGATGCAAAAGTTGCTTCACAAGGA
>CAZZDX010000032.1:0-16088 GCA_964653185.1 uncultured Bacteroidales bacterium | reverse complement strand
AAATTTTTGTGTACTTTTTTAAAAATGACGACATTACGAACAGACACTAATTAAATTAATTATGATAGATAAAGATTTAGAAAGAAAGATTATTCAACGATTACCTTATGGTCCATCTTTTAAATTTGTAGATAATATATTAGATGTAAATGAAGATGAAATAACAGGAACATATACTTACACAAAAGAAGATTGTTTTTATAAAGGACATTTTAAAGATAATCCTGTAACGCCAGGTGTAATTCTTTTGGAGACAATGGGACAAATTGGCATAGTAAGTCATATAATTTATTTTTTGAAATTATATGAAACAAATCAACATTTTTATCCTCTTCTTATTACAGAACAGAGTGATTTCTTTAAAAAAGTGTATATTGAAGAAATAATGAAAGTTCATGCTAAAAAAATATATTACAGAAAAAATTTACTTAGATCTAATATTGAGATGATAAACCCTAAAGGAGAGATAGTTGCAAGAACTACTGTATTACTAAAGTTTATATTTAACTAATAATGAATAAAAGAGTTGTTATAACAGGTATGGGTGTTGTAGCACCAAATGGTGTTGGCAAAAAAAACTTCCTTGATGCAATAAAAAAAGGAAAATCAGGAATAAAGTTTATTCCAGAACTAAAAGAACTTAATTTTAATTGCCAAATAGGAGGAATACCTAATATTGATAATTCTAAATGCAATAATTTATTAAAGAAATATAGTTTATCCGCTGCTGCTTCAACTATTAAATATGCTGTTATAGCTGGCTTGGAAGCATGGAAAGATGCTGGATATATTATACCTGAATATGATTCAAAAGATGTAGATTATAATACAGGTATTATTATTGGAAGTGGAGCTGGTAGTATAGGTTTTGTAGGTAGCAAAATTGTTCCTTTAGTAAATAAAGGATTAGGCAAAAAGTTAAGAAGTACTACTGCGGAATATGCTATGCATAGTGGCTCAAGTGTTGCATTATCCGGTATATTAGCTCTTGGAAATCAAATAACAGCTAATTCATCTGCCTGTGCAACAGGCACAGAATCTGTTATAATGGGATATAACAGAATTAAATCCGGCAAAGCAAAAGCAATGCTTGTCGGTGGAACAGAAGCTTATTCACCTTATATCTGGATGGGATTTGATGTATTAAGAGTATCTACAAGAAAGTATAATAATAATCCTTTAAAAGCAAGCCGTCCAATGAGTGCCAGCGCAAGCGGATTTGTCCCCGGTGCAGGAGCAGGTGTCTTACTCATTGAAGATTTAGATACTGCTTTAAAAAGAGATGCAAGAATATATGCTGAAATCATAGGCACACATATAAATAGCGGAGGGCAACGAAATAATGGCTCAATGACTGCTCCTAATCCTGACGGTGTGCAAAGATGCATTAAACAGGCAATAAAATCTGCCGGCATAAAACCACAAAAAATAGATTATATATCAGGACATTTAACTTCAACTATGGCTGACCCAATAGAAATAAAAAACTGGACAAAGGCATTAAATAGAGAAAAATCAAACTTTCCTTATATAAATTCGTTAAAATCTATGACAGGACATTGTATTGGCGCTACTGGTGCTATTGAAACAATATCTGCTGTTTTGGAAATATATCATAACTTTATTTATCCCTGTATAAACTGTGAAGACCTGCACCCGGAAATTGCCAAAATGGTTGACAGAAATAAAATTCCTCAAAAAATTATTAATAATATTGATTTAAACTATGTTGCTAAAGCAAGTTTTGGTTTTGGCGATGTTAACTCTTGTTTAATATTAAAAAAATTAGTTAATTTGCAAATTAATAAATATAAAACTATAAAAAATTATGAAAAATATTAAAGATAAAATAATGCCAATTTTAAAAAGATACACTTTTGACAAAAAAATCTGGGAAACTGTTTCGGAAAATCCAGATCTTGCAAAAGATTTAAAAATAAATTCAGCAAGAATAGTTGATATAATTCTGGATATTGAAGATGAATTTAAAATAGAAATTGATAATGAATCATTAGAAAGTATTAAAACAATAAATGATGTGGAAAATATTATTTCTAAAAAATTAGAAGAAAAAGAATAGATTAATTGATGATATATATTGGTAATGACATCATATCACTAAAAGATAAAAAAAATATTCAGGATTTTTCTAATCCGAGATATTTAAAAAAAATACTTACTGAAGAAGAATTTATTTTTTTTAAAAAAAATGAAAACTACCATTTTTTACCATTTCTATTTTGGACCTGCAAAGAATCTGCATATAAAATATTAATAAAAAAAGGATTAAGGAAATCCTTCTCTCCTAAAAATTTCAAGGTTAATATTAACATCAATAATAAACACAAAAACAATGGATATGTAATATATGACAATTATAAAATATATACATCTTCGTTAATAAATAATAGCTACATTCATACAATAGCTGCTAATTATAAAAACTCTGTTTCAAAAATCTTTTATGAAATAAAAAAAATAAAAAATATAAGTAAACAAAGTTATTATACAAGAGATTATTTAACTGAAGACCTTGTCGGAAAGTTTGAAATAGATAAATCTAAAATAAAAATTTTAAAAGACGATTTTACTGGTATTCCGTTTATATCAATTAATGAATTAAAATCTGATATTGAGATTTCATTAAGCCATGATAAAGAATTTGTATCTTATGCATTTTTATACTAAAAAAATAATCTGCTTAAGGCGGACAATAAATTATTATATTTTAGTAATCATTTTTTTTATTAAAAATTTTGAGAATAAAATTTAAAAATAATTATATTTGTTAAAAAACAAATAACAATTTTAGTATATAATAAGTTAATTATATCAATCATACTTTAAATTTATTATTATGTACTGTTGAACATTGGGAGATAAAAATGAAACATGTCTTTGCTGTTAATGGAAGCCCTCGTCTTGAAAAGGGTAATACGGATTTATTGCTATCGGCTTTTTTAGATGGTATGCAGGATGCCGGAGCGGTTGTGGATAAAGTATATTCAAGTCAGCTTGCAATGAAATCATGTATTGGCGATTTTTACTGTCATAATGTCGTACCAGGCGAGTGTATTCACAAAGATGATATGGACATGTTATACCCAAGAATAAGGAAAGCGGAAATATTGGTATTAGTGACTCCTGTGTATATTCCATTACCGGGCACATTTCAATTTTTTTTAAATCGGTTATACCCGTTGATAGGTTCATTTATCCATACTCGTAAAGGACGCACCCGGACAAGGTTTCGCAGGGATGTCAACATTCGTCAGATTATGCTGTTAGCAACATGTGGTTGGTGGGAAATAGACAACTTCATAACGGTAGAACGTATAATACGCGAATTTACAGAAGACGTTTCAGTACAGTATGGCGGAGCTGTGCTACGGCCACATGCTGATTTTATGCGTATGAGAGGCAAGGTTACCGTGCAGGGTAATGAGGTGCTTAAAGCGGCAGGACTTGCCGGCAATGAGATGATTAAATATGGAAGAATTTCGTCTAAAATACTTAAGAAAATTGCACAACCGCTGATAAGTAAAAAAGAATCAAAAATTTTATTAAATCAACAAAATCAACAGTACAATGACTTGGACTCCAAACACTTCGTATAACTATGCCTTTGCGACTTCGTATCTGCCAGCGTAAGTGATACTCTTGTAATATTAAAGATATAGGGAAGAATACCAATGGTCTAAAAATTAAGTGCTGATTATATTAATGTCTTGTTAACTTTATAATGTCGTTAAAAAATTTATTGACTCTGTCAGGTTCGGCAGTTGCCGAACTCTGACAGGTCAGGAATGTCTAAATATCACAGACATAAAACCTGTCAGAGTTTGACTTTATACGAATCTTTATTATTGACATAATACTAAATTTAACTCCTGTTTAAAAAAAATATACTAATGTCAGAAAATAAATTATTGTTAAATATTGGTGTTCTTACTTATAACCACGAAAAGTTTATTGCCAAAGCTATTGACAGTATATTAATGCAAAAAGTAAACTTTGATTATAATATAATTATCAGTGATGATGCTTCAACAGATAAAACACAGGATATTCTAAAAGATTATCAGAAAAAATATCCTGACAAAATCCACTTAATGCTTTCCGAAAAAAATCAAGGTGTATTCAGAAATGCAGAAAAAATTATTAATAGTTTTAAAGCTAAATATGTTGCAATACTTGAAGGAGATGATTGCTGGATTTATGATAAAAAATTACAGACACAGATAGATTTTTTAGAAACAAATTCTGAGTATAACGGCTGTTTTCACGATGCTAAAATAATAAATACAGAACCTGTAAATAAACAAACAGAAAATCAATCACTTAAAGAGTTTAAATATTATTCTCAATCCAATAAATACAAATCTGATTTTTATCCACAGGACTTAATTCAACGAAATATTATTCCAACCGGCTCTCTTATATTCAAAAATAAGGACTATTCGTCTTTTATTCAAATATTTAAAGGAACAACTTTATCATTGAGTTGGGCAGTAGAATTATTTATTATAAAGAATAGTAAATTTAAGTATTTTAATGAATTATGGTCAGTATATAATGAACATCATAAAGGCATTTCCAAAATAAAGGAATTAAACTTATTTAAAAAATCCAATATTGAGATATTAAAAAAAATATTAAACTATGAATATTATAAATATTTCAGAAAAGATGTTTATAAATCTATCTCAAATGAATATTTACAAATATTACTTAATCCAAAAACAAATAAATATTCAAAAAAAGATTTTTACAAAATATCATTTCAATATTTCTATTACAGCATAAAAGCAATAATATCTGAATTAAGATATTTTAGAAAGGATTTTAAAAGAGATTATTTATCTCGGGGTCATTGATTATCATTAACCATATAACAATATAACAATTTAACAATGAAATTTAATAATTTTAAGTATTCGTAGGCATCGGTCAGACGTCAAGTCAGTCGCCTGACTGACGCCCGACTGATTTTTTTTGTCATTAATGACTATTTTATTTTTTCCAAGATATCTTTTACCATATCTTTATGAATTGTAAAATCAACCATTTTTAGTTTCATATAATCTTCGCTAAAAAAGTAATATCCAAATTTTTCACCATTAACATCTCCATTACGGGAGCCGGAGCTTGAGTCCTTTATAAGATACCAATCTTTTCCGTCTTTTTCAAGATATCCAACAAGGTGCATACCATGGTCATCAGTAGTTGTCTTATTACTAAAACGAAATTGACGAGCATCTTCATTAATATAATCAGAAGGTATATCAAAGTTAGGCACTATAGCAGCATGAGTTTCTCTGTCAAAGCCGGCTTCTGATACATCACCGCCAATAGCTATTGTATAACCTTCACGAATAGTTTTTTTTACAATATTCATCCATTCATCAAGAGGAATATTATAATATTCCTTGCTGTGCCACCAGTTGTCTGTAACTTCATATTCTACTTTTTCATAATATGGTTTTTCTTTTAAAGACATTACATCAACATAATCATCAGGATTAAGTTTAAGCACATCTTTAAGATATTGTTTTGGAGTCATAGTTTTACCATTAACAGTAATCTTTGTTGGTGGCTCACCTATATAATTATTCATAATAGATTTAATAGTTGAAATAACTTCCTGTTCATTCCATGCGTTTTTTTCTTTAACGGATTTTAAATAAGAGTTCATTTCTTCATACATTTTTTCATGGGAATGAAATTCTTGTCCCGGGTTTAATCCTGTATAATCTTTATAAGGGATAACGCCATATTTTTTCCACATTCTTGTTACAGCATTTGATTCAGACCCTTGTTCAAAAGCAGAGTTTCCTCTTTCTATAACAAAACGTCGTGCTTTTTCAACATATTCCCAATAAACAGTATATATCTCAGAAAGTTTTATTTTTTGTTTTGTTTGACGATAAATTTCCGATTCAAAAAATGATGTAGTGGAATAACACCAGCATGTTCCTGCATTTCCTTGTGAGAGTGACTTATTATACCATGATTTTTTATAACTGCTAATAGAATTAGGTATATCCATTCCTGTAAAATCAAGCTTAAAATTTTTGTTTGACTTTACAATCTTATCTTTTTCATTGAACTCGTTAATACTTTTCAGTATTGTATTTTTATAATACCCACCTGTATATTCTTTAAATATTCCTTTATCTTTTTTAGGAGGATTTTGAGCAACAATATTTACTCCATAAAAAGAAAATACTATTAGTAATGTTAATGTAAATTTTTTCATAATTTTTTATTTTATTTAGTTAATAATTATATAAAATTCATATTTTCTTTAGTTGTTATTTTTTCGCAATAGTAACATTTTAATTTTAATTCATCTTTTGATATTACATCAAATTTTGTTGTAATATTTTGATGGTTAGTTATGCAATTTGGATTAAAACATTTTACAAATTTAACAACATGGTCAGGAATATGAACATTTTTCTTTTTGATCACTTTAAAATTTTTAATTGTAATAATAGTAGCAGTAGGAGCAACTAATGATATTTTATCTATTTCTTCAATCTTAAAGAATTTGTTACGTACTTTTATAATACCTTTATTGCCATATTTTTTACTGGCAAGATTTGTTCCAAGATAAAACTGATTTTCAGTTTTTTCAAGATTAAGAATTTTTATTACCTGAAAAACACTCTTTGAAGGAATATGATCTATAACAGTTCCGTTGTCAATAGCTGAAACTACTAATTCTTTTTTTGTTTTACCGTTTTTCATTTTATAAATTATTATTTTTTTAATCCTAATATTAAAGAAATTAATGCTTGCCTTACAAACACACCATTTAACGCCTGTTGAAAATAATATGCTTTAGGATTTTCATCAACATCTTCATCTATTTCATTCACTCTTGGCAAAGGATGTAAAATTTTAAGATTATCTTTAGAATTATCTAACATATTGTTTTTTAAACTATAAGAACTTTTAACTTTTTCATATTCCATTTGGTCGGTAAATCGTTCCTTTTGAATTCTTGTCATATATAATATATCAACTTTGGGAATTGCCTTATTGATATCAGTATATTGATAATATTTAAGATTTTTTTCTTTTATATACATTTTTACCGAGCTTGGTAATTTTAGCTCAACAGGAGAAATCAGATGAAAATTACAATTATAATTACAAAGGGCAATTACTAATGAATGAACTGTTCTGCCATATTTAAGGTCTCCGGCAAAAGCAATATCTAAATTTTCTAAAGTGCCTTGTGTTTTTCTTACAGAATACAAATCAAGTAATGTCTGCGTTGGATGTTGATTAGCTCCGTCGCCTGCATTAATAACCGGTACTGATGCTACTTCACTTGCAAATCTGGCACTGCCTTCATTATGATGTCGCATAATTATCAAGTCAGAATAATTACTAATAACTCTTATAGTATCTCTTAGCGATTCTCCTTTCTTTACGCTAGTTGTAGATTCATCTGTAAATCCAACAATTTTACCACCTAACTTATTAATAGCACTTTCAAAACTAATTCTTGTCCTTGTTGATGGTTCAAAAAATAAAGAAGCTATTACATAATTTCGTAAGATATCCTGTTTGGGTTTTTTTTCAAACTCTTCAGCAACATCAAGAATTTTTATTTGCTCTTGTTTAGTAAAATCATTAATTGAAATTAAACTTCTGTTTTTCATCTATTTATATTTTCGTAATTAGTTCATTCTTAATCACTTCGGGCTTTTAGCTATTAGCATTTAGCTTTTGGCTATTATTTTTTTTAACCGCTAACAGCCAACAGCTAATGGCATATATAATCATTCCTTTATATGTCTTTTTTAATTTTTAATTATCCAGTCATGAATATTTCATCTATGTTATATTAGTATATTTTTATTTAAAATAAATTTTTTATAACAGTTTTATTTTTCAGATTATGTTTTTCAACAAAATTATCAATAATTTCTTCTAAATCAGGACTTCCTATTTCCTGCAAATCATAATAAACTCTTGTATTAGGTTTTTTAATATCAATAATTCTGTTTAAATCAATTGGAGTTCCAATGATAACTGAATCGCATTCAGTATTATTAATTGTTGTTTCAAGGTCTTTTAGTTGTTCTTTTCCATATCCCATAGCTGGTAATAAAGTGCCAATGTTAGGATATATCTTAAAGGTCTCAGCTAATTTTCCAACAACAAAAGGTCTTGGGTCAATACATTCAGATGCGCCAAATTTTCTGGCAGCAATAGTGGCTGCACCAATTTTCATTTCTCCATGTGTCAATGTAGGACCATCTTCAACAACTAATACTTTTTTTCCTTTAATGACAGAAGCATCATCAACGCTAATAGGAGAAGCAGCATCAATTACTATTGCATTAGGATTGGTTTTTGCAATATTTTCTCTTACTGTTTGAATTCCTTCCGGAGAAGCAGAATCCATTTTATTAATGATAACTACATCAGCTAATCTAAGATTAACTTCACCAGGATAGTAACTTAATTCAGCACCAGGTCTGTGAGGGTCAACAACAGTAATTGTAAGGTCTGGTTTATAGAATGAAAAGTCATTATTTCCACCATCCCAAAGTATAACATCACAACCATCAGGATCATTTTCAGCTGCTTCTAAAATAGCTCCATAGTCAACGCCGGCGTAAATTATATTTCCACGAACTACATGTGGTTCATATTCTTCCATTTCTTCAACAGTACATTTGTTTTTTTCTAAATCCTCAATAGTTGCAAAACGTTGAACAGTTTGAACTGCTAAATCACCATAAGGCATCGGATGACGAATGGCAATAACTTTTAAACCTTTTGCCATTAATAACTCAATAACCTTTCTTGATGTTTGACTTTTGCCACAACCTGTTCTGACGGCTCCAACAGAAATAACCGGATTGTTGCTTTTTATCATAGTATCTTTAGGACCTAATAATATAAAATTTGCACCAGCAGCATTAACAACAGAACTGATATTCATCAATTGTTTATAAGGAATATCACTATAAGAGAATACGCAATCATCAATATTTTTTTCTTTTATAAGAGTTGATAATTCTGCTTGTGGAACAATTGGTATTCCATTTGGATATAAATCTTTGCCTGCTAAAACAGCAGGATATTTTCTGTCATCAATATCTGGAATTTGAGCAGCAGTAAATGCTACAACATTATAATTTTCATTCCCACGATAATATGTATTAAAATTATGAAAATCTCTTCCGGCAGCACCAATAATAATAACATTTTTTTTCATATCTCTTTATGTTTTTTTGTTTATAAGTAAAGTATTAAAATATTAAATACAAAAATACATTTTTTAGTTTGTAATACAATGCTTATTTAAAAAAAAGAAAATAGTTATAAAAAAAAAGAAAAATGAAAAAAGAAAATTCAAATGATTAAAAATAAAAAAATATAAATTAAAAATTAAAAAATATATACTAAAAAAAATAAAAAATTATAATAAAAAAATGGACATAATAATTTTATAATTTGACTATTTATTTTACGTAAGACAGATTTTTATAAATTTGCATTCAAAAATGGAAACAATTAAATTTTCTGATAAATATTTTATGAAACAGGCATTAAAAGAGGCACAAAAATCTTTTGACGCTGATGAAGTGCCTGTTGGAGCAGTCATTGTATGCAAAGACAAGATTATAGCAAGAGCGCATAATTTGACAGAAAGATTAAACGATGTAACTGCTCATGCTGAAATGCAGGCCTTTACAGCAGCTACAAATTATTTAAACAGTAAATATCTTGACGGATGTATTTTATATGTTACTGTTGAACCTTGTGTGATGTGTGCAGGTGCTTCTTTCTGGACGCATATCAGCAAAATAGTTTATGGTGCAAAAGATGAAAAAAATGGCTATTCCAAAATATCAGACAAAATTTTACATCCAAAGACAAAAGTTAAAAAAGGTGTTATGGAAAAAGAGTGTTCGGACCTGATAAAAAAATTCTTTGAAAAAAAAAGATAATACACAATAAACAAAAATATTTTTTTTAAGAACAATTGTAACATTTTTATACTTACATTCGTCTCATATTTAAAAATTATGGAGCAACGTAAATTATACAGAAGTAAAACCGATAGTTTTATTGCCGGTGTTGCAGGTGGACTTGCCGAATATTTTAATATAGAATCTGTTTTAGTTAGATTAATTTTTGTGTTAATGTTTTTTGGGGGAGGCGCAGGAATCTTAATATATATTATATTATGGATACTAGTTAAAGAAAAACCTGACTTGCCTGAGATGGACAAAAACTTTTCAGATATGAAAGACGAAAAAACTGATTTTGATAAAAAAAACCGTAAATTATACAGAAGCAAGACCGATAGTTTTATTGCCGGTGTTGCAGGCGGACTTGCCGAATATTTTAATATAGAATCTGTTTTAGTTAGATTGATTTTTGTGTTAATCTCTTTTTGGGGAGGCGCAGGGATCTTAACATATATTATATTATGGATAGTAGTTAAAGAAAAACCTAACTCGCCCGGGGCGAACAAAAAAACTTTTTAGATATGAAAGATGAAAAAAATAATTTTGAAAATAATTCGCCTAAGGCGGATAATAAAAAAGACAAAAAAGATCACAATAGTATTATAGGTGGAATAACTCTGATAACACTTGGCGTATTGTTTTTGATAGACAGATTAGTGCCTAATATTAACTTTGGTGATTTATGGCCCATACTTCTTATTGTTATAGGAATATTACTTTTAACAAAAAACAATTTTTTAAAACCAAAAAAAAATAAAAAAAATGAAATATAAAAATATTTTCTGGGGAGTTATTTTAATTTTAATCGGCTCTTTATTTGTCCTTAGAAATACAGGACTTATTTACTTTAACTGGTCTGTGATATTAAGATTATGGCCATTAATACTAATTGTCTGGGGAATATCTATATTGCCTGTCAAAGATTATATGAAGCTCATATTATCATTTTTGATAGTAATATTATCTTTTGTTCTTATCAATAATTTTCATCACCATCATTATAATCATTTTCATAAAAATTTTGTAATTGACAAAGAAATCATAATTGATAAAAATGATTATAAAGAACAAAAAATAGAAACATTATATGATTCAACAATTACTAATGCTGTTTTGAAGTTTGATGCAGCTATGGGAGATTTTATAATAGCTGATACTACTGATAAAATGATAGTTGTTAATAAAAAAGGTAATACCGAAGATTATAAGATGAGCAGCAAGACAGTTGATAGCTTGGAAACCATAAAAATAAAACCTAAAAATTCTGCTGTTACTATAAACAATAAGCATAACAATGTATCTGTTAAGCTCAATCCTAATCCTGTATGGGATTTGGACTTTGATATGGGAGCAGTAGATATTGTTTTTGATTTAAGTATGTTTAAGACCCATAATATAAAAATTGATGCAGGCGTTTCTTCTATAGATATTAAACTTGGAGATAAATATAAGAACACAAAATTAGATATTGATGCAGGCGTTTCTTCTATCTTAATACAAATACCTAAAAAATCAGGTTGCGAAGTTAAAATCAATACAGTGCTTTCAGATAATAATTTGCAAGGATTTAAAAAAATTAAAAAGCATATTTACAGAACCGATAACTTTGAAAACAGTAATAATAAAATTTTTATAAATGTTGATGCTGCTCTTTCAAGTTTTGATGTAAGAAAATATTAGATATATTTTAAACAATAATTGTTTTTTTTAATACTTTTCTTGTAAAAATCCTTTTAGAATAACAAATCTCAAAGTTTTTTATTATTTTTGCAAAAATATATGGCCCCGTAGTTCAACTGAATAGAATATCAGATTTCGGCTCTGAGGGTTGGGGGTTTGAATCCCTCCGGGGTCGCTTTTATACGTATGTTATTAATTAAGGGGACTTCTATTAATTCATTTCTTTCAAGAAATAAATATAATGAATAAGATGCGAGACATAAATATTTTTTAATAGCCATAGCTATTAAAAAATATTTTGTCGAAGTCAGATTGTTTATTATATTTGTTCCCTTTGGGTTTTCAGAGTTTCCCATATACTTCTTCAGATTTTCTTGCATTATCCCGATAGTGCTTTAAAAATCTTCCTCGTCTATGAAAAACTCTGAAAATCTTGATGCGAATGAATTAATAGAAGTCCCCTTAATTTTACAAAATAACCATTACAAAAAATTTAACAGCTTAATAATTTGTTAACAGTAAGTGATAAGTCCATAAAAACAATTTTCGGATTGGCATTCCTCTCAATATGAAATGAAGCTTTGTTAAATTCTTCTGTTAATTGAACAGCATTTTTTGAATTAATAAAAGAAGAGAATTTTTGTATAAAGATGAGTTCTTCCCCTTCTAATTTTTCCAAATTGTTATTTTCATAATTTGAAAGTAAGCATTCTCTTATAGTCCTTAATGCATAAGAAAACAGCTCTTTTTGTCTTTCTCTTCCTCCTGTTACTATTGAGATTTCATTAATAAAATTATTTAATGTAACAATATTTTTATTTATTGCTAAACACATCCTCATCCAGTCCCTAAATTTAATAAAAATAAAATCATCTTCTCCTTCTGTGTTTATAAGTTCTAAAGCTCTTTTAGCATTGCCATCTGCAATAGCAGCAACTCTTTTGGCTTCTCTGTTAGTGCAATTTGCCTTATTTATTAAAGCATTTTGTAAATCTATATCTGATATTTTAGGAATTTTTATTATCTGTGTTCTTGATAAAATAGTGCTTATAATCTTATCCTGATTTTCAGAAATAAGTATAAATAATGTCTTATCAGAAGGTTCTTCAAGGATTTTAAGAATTTTAGGAGCAGCCGAATGAAATATTTTTTCAGCCATCCATATAATCATCACTTTATACTCTGATTCATAAGGTTTTAAACTTAATGTTTTTATTATCTCATTACAATCTTCAGCACTTATTATACCTTGTTTTTTCTCTATATCTATCTCTTTATACCAGTCATTCAAATTTGGATAATAATTGGTTTTTGTCAGAAGTTTTCTCCATTCTTCTAAAAACATTTCACTTACAGGATGTTTTGGATACTTTTTTGTTGGGGCAACAGGATAGGCAAAATGCAAATCAGGATGAATTAATTTATTATATTGAATACAAGAAGAGCATTTGCCACACGAATCATTGTTTTGTTTATCTTTACAAGATATATATTGAGCATAAGCAATTGCTAATGCAAGTTTACCGGAACCCTCATGACCAAGAAAAAGCTGAGCATGACTTATCCTGTTATCTTTTACAGTATTAATTAATCTTTTTTTTATTTTATCTTGTCCTATTATATCTTTAAATTGCATTATAGATAATGTTTTATTTTATTATTAATAGTTATACTAAAAAGAAATGCCTGATACATAAATAGTTACAAAAGTTTTATTTCTGAAAATATTTCTTAATCTTATTGCATATATATATAATTTCTTTATCATGTAATTCAGGATAAATAGGTAAAGAAAGCACTTTATTTTTGATATTATTAATTACCGGCAAATTTTCAGTTCTGTATTGATAGTTGTTAAACAAAGGATGTTCAAACAAAGCTTTATCATAATGTATCATAGTCTTAATATTATTATCACCCAGATATTTTTTTAAATCATCTCTGTTTTCTGATTTAATAACATATTTATGATATGTATGATTATTTTCTTTATAGATTTTAGGTGTTTCTATCTCCTCAATATTACTTAATTCTTCATTATATATATTTGCTATGTTATTTCGTTTGTTTATTAGTTGCTCAAGATTGTTTAACTGTAAATTTATCAATGCTGCCTGTAATGTTGTTATATGACTGTTATATCCTAATATTTCTATTTCTCCTGTATCCAAATTTTTGCCATGATATCTTAATTTTTTAACTTTATTATATACAGTTTTATTGTCAGTTAATAAAGTGCCTGCTGTGCCGAATGCTCCAATTACTTTTGTAGGGTCAAAGCTTAAACAGCTAGTTATGCCCATACTCCCGGCTATTTTATTTTTATTTTTACTTCCCAATGACTGTGCAGAATCTTCTATTAAGACAAGATTATTTTTTTTGGCAATTTTTTCCAATCTGTTAACAGGAAGCATTTGTCCGAAGAGATGAACGGCAAGTATAGCTTTTGTTTTTGGAGTAATTTTGTTTTCAAGGTCTGACAGATTCATCATATAATAATTTGGTTCTATATCAACAAAAACAGGCGTGGCTCCTATCCTTAATATTGGAGTTACAGAAGCTATATATGAAAAACCTGTAACCAAAATTTCATCATCTTTGCCTATTCCTGCACTTAACAGAGCAAAATATAAAGCATCAGTGCAGCTATTGACTGCCACTGCATATTTTCTGTTGCATAACTTACTGATTTTTTCTTCAAATTTTTCAATGTCAGGACCCATTAAAATTTTTCCTTTGGAATATACCGTATCAACAGTATTTATTATATCTTTTGAATATTTTTTGTAAATTCTGTCTATACCAAAAAAAGGAATATTTTTTTGTCCTTTCATTATTTCTACCTGTATTTTTTATAAGGGCGTAAACGCCCTAAATCTAAATTTGTTAATTTATTAAAACGATAATTTATTTTGTCATTAAATTTTCAATTTCATCAACTTCACGAGCTATATTTTTCATTAAGTCAATAGGTTTGTCATCAACAACAATATCATTTTCAATACGTATTCCAATATTTTCTTCAGGTATATATATTCCCGGTTCACAGCTAAGTATCATACCTTTTTGTAAGACCTGTTGTTTGCTTCCTAAATCATGAACATCTAAACCCATAAAATGCGAGGTGCCATGCATATAATATTTAAAAAACAGAGGATTATCAGGGTCCTGATTTTTTACATCTTCTTTTGTAAACAAGCCCAAGTCAATCATTTCTTTTTCCATTAGTTCACAAACCTGCTTCTGGCATTTTTCTAATATATTACCTGGCACAAGCATTTCAATAGCTTTTTTTTGTATTCTTAAAACAGCATTATAGCAATCTGCCTGACGTGGAGTAAATTTACCATTAACAGGTATTGTTCTTGAGCAGTCAGCTGCATAATTAGCGTATTCTGCACCAAAATCCATTAATAGAAGGTCTCCATCTTTACATTTTTTATCATTTTCGCTATAATGTAAAATACAGGCATTTTCTCCTGATGCTATTATTGGCGGGTAAGCATGTCCGCTTGCTCCATTTTTAAGATATTCATAAGTTATTTCAGATTCTATCTCATATTCCATAACGCCTGGTTTCACAAATTTTAAAACTCTTTGAAATGCCTTATTTGTAATATCACATGCTTTTTGCATTAATTCTATTTCTTCCGGTTCCTTGACCACTCTCAAATCTGTTAGAATAGGAGCAAGACGTTCATATTTATGGCAAGGGAAATCCTGTTTTATCTTTCCTGCAAATCTTAAATCACGGTAAATTATTTCTGAAGAAAATCGTATGTTTTCATTAAGATTTAGATAAACAAAATCTGCTTTTGACATTAATTCAGCAAATACGCCATTAAATTCGTCAAGCCACATAACGGTCTGAACTCCTGATATCTTACTGACTTCCTGTTTTGTATATTTATGACCATACCATGTTGCCATAAGTTTACTTGTTTTTTTTGTAAATACTATTTCACGATATTTTTTAACAGGATGGTCAGGACAGATGCAAAGGATACATTCTTCCTGGTCAAGACCTGTGAGATAAAACATATCTGAATTTTGTCGGAAAGGAAAATTCTGATCCCCGTTTCTTGGCATCTCATCGTTTGAATTAACAATAGCTAATGAATTAGCGCTTATTTTTTTAACTAATTTTGCTCTGTTTTTGATAAAAAGTTCTTTATTTATTTGTGAATATTTCATGAGTTTATATTTTGTATTATATTTAGAATTCATAAATTTTCATAAAATTTCTTGCTAAAATTACATCTTTTGTTTTTGTAATATTTTAAAAAAAATTAACTGTTTTTTCCTAATTTTAGATTTCTTAAAGTTCAATAAAAAACATATTATTTTTAAACATTTTTTTTATCAATAACGAAAAATCCCGAAAGGGATTTAATTTTCACCCCG
>CAZZDX010000031.1:0-16134 GCA_964653185.1 uncultured Bacteroidales bacterium | reverse complement strand
AATTGCCCGGTAATAATAACAAGGTAAATGTTTCAACAAAGAGTTTAAACAAAGGTGTTTATTCTTACAGAATACTTGTTAACGATAAAGTAATTTCAACAGATAAATTAATTATTGTAAAAAAATAATTAGTGCTTATACTCAAATTTTGTTTTTTGTAATTCTTCATTGACTTTTATCACTTTATCTTTTAAACTCTCCTTAAAAGCAACAATTTTGTTATGTATTTCTTCATTATTAGTTGCTAATATTTGTGCTGCAAGTATTGCCGAATTTTTAGCAGCATTAAGACCAACAGTTGCAACAGGTATTCCTGGAGGCATTTGAATCATAGAGAGAATAGCATCCAATCCTTGTAATGTAACTTTAATAGGAACACCTATCACAGGAATAGTTGTCATAGCAGCTATAACTCCCGGAAGATGTGCTGCCATACCTGCTCCTGCAATTATCACTTTTATACCTCTTTTATATGCTGATTTTGCAAATTCTTCAACTTGGTCAGGTGTGCGATGGGCTGATAAAACATTCATCTCAAATGGTATCTCCATCATATCCAAAAACTTAGCAGCATCATTCATTATTTGTAAATCAGATATACTACCTATAATAATACTTACCTTAGGTTCTGTTTTTTTATTCATTATAATTGTATTTTTTTGTAACTGTTTATAAAATTTTTATTTAAATAATATTAAGCATTTGAATTTAGTGAGTATTTATACTGTAAACAAATATTATTTAGTATATTAGCCAAATTAGTTTCATAATTTTTTGTAAAAACACAAAAATAACTAATTTTAGATTTTTTAAATAAAAAGTAAAACTTTATTTTTGTATTTTTTATTTATCGTAAATTCAAAATTTAATGAAAACTGTTAAGATTAAAGATAAAAAATTTTCAATTTTTATCAGTTCTGATAAAATACAAAAGTCAATAGATGATATTGCACAAAAGATAAATAATGATGTTAAAGGAAAAACACCTTTATTTGTTGTTGTTTTAAATGGAGCTTTTATGTTTGCTGCTGAATTGTTAAAAGAAATAAATATTAATTGTGAAATATCTTTTGTAAAATTTTCTTCATATAAAAAAACAAAATCCAGTTTAAATGTAAAAAAGTTAATAGGATTAAATGAAGACATTAAAGGAAGAACTTTAATTATTGTTGAAGATATTGTTGACTCAGGCATAACTATGGATAATTTTATAAATGATATTAAGAAATATGAGCCAAAAGATATTAAAATAGCAACCCTTTTATATAAACCAAAAGCATTTACTAAAAATTTTAAAGTTGACTATGTTGGAATAGAAATACCAAATGATTTTGTTGTTGGTCATGGTTTGGATTATGACGGCTTAGGACGAAATCTGACAGATATCTATAAGATTATTGAATAAATAAGCCCTCTAAGGAGATTAAAAGATTGAAAGATTAAAAGATTAAAAGATTGATTGAAAAGCAAAAAACAGTTATAGACGAGAATAATGAGCTTATATCCATTTTTGTTAGTTGTTGAGCGAAGCCGAAATAGTTGTTGAGCGAAGCCGAAACAAAAAGCATACAAACTGCAAGAAATAATAACAAATGCTAAATTCATTATTCAGTCAGGCAACTGCCTGATTCATTATTCTATATTCAATTTGAAATTTAAACTTATTATAAAGTGCTATAAATCAATATAATAATCCTTAACTAAACGACATTGGTCTTAAATGGACTGAATAGATATATTTTTTATTTCAATATATTTATTAATTTTGTAACTGTTTAATAATCAAGAGAACATCATTTATAATTCTAAATTGTAATACTATGTTAAACTTAATAATTTTTGGTCCACCGGGCTCAGGAAAAGGAACACAGTCAGAAAAAATTGTTGATAAATATAATTTAATTCATCTTTCAACAGGAGATATTTTAAGAGAAGAAATTAAAGAAGAAAGTAAACTGGGCTTAAAAGTAAAAGAATATATCAGCAAAGGTGCTTTGGTTCCTGACTCTATTATCATAGATGAACTTGGTAAAAAAGTTGTGAAATATATACACTCAACAGGAGTAATATTTGATGGATTTCCACGGACTCTGATACAGGCAAATATGTTTGACAAAATGCTGGCAGAAAAAAATATATCAGTATCATTAGTTATTGCTATTGATGTTACTGAAAAAGAGATAGTTACAAGATTGCTGGGCAGAGCTAAAGATTCTAATCGCGATGATGATAACAAAAAAATAATCCTTAATAGAATAGAAGTTTACAAAAAACAAACTTTGCCTCTAATTCAATATTACAAAAATCAAAAAAAATTAGTACAAATAAGCGGAATGGCAAATATTGATACTGTATTTCAAAAAATATCCAAATCTATTGATAATTATCTGAAAATAAAGTAACAGTTTATAAAGTTAAAGAACTAAATATAATTTGTTGTATCAAAGTTTATAATGTCTTTTGTTTTTAGTGCTTTGTACTTTGTTCTTCATTTTGTGTATTTTTTTAATAAACGAATTCAAAAATATTAATATCAAAGCACGATTAATAAAATTTTGAAAGCAGAATAAAAAAATAATTTTTACAATTATTTCAATCTTTACAATTTTTACAATTATTTCAATCTTTACAATTTTTACAATTATTTCAATCTTTACAATTTTTACAATTTTCTAGCTATACTTAATTAGCAATACTCAAAACAAATAATAAGTTTACTAATTTTTTAATTATATTAAATTTTTTATATGACAAGTTCTAATTTCATAGATTATGTAAAAATTTGTTGTAGTTCGGGAAAAGGAGGTGCTGGCTCGCATCATTTTGAGAGAACAAAAAATAATCCCAGAGGAGGTCCTGATGGTGGCGATGGCGGTAGGGGAGGACATATAATATTAAGAGGCACAAAACATTTATGGACTTTATTACCATTCAAATATAAAAGACATATTAAAGCTGGAAATGGAATTTCTGGTGGCGCTTCAACAAGTTCAGGAGCACAAGGTAAAGATGTTATCCTTGATGTTCCTCTTGGCACAATAATAAAAGATGCTGAAACAAATTTTTTTTTATTTGAAATAACAGAAGATGGCGAAACTCATATCCTCCTTTATGGTGGCAAAGGTGGACTTGGTAATGACCATTTTAAATCATCTACCAATCAGGCACCAAGATATGCACAACCGGGAGAGCAGGGAAAAGAAGAATGGAGAATTTTGGAACTTAAACTACTTGCTGATGTAGGGTTGGTAGGTTTCCCCAATGCAGGAAAATCTACACTCTTATCTGTGCTTTCTGCTGCCAGACCACGAATAGCTGATTATCCTTTTACTACATTAAAGCCAAATCTTGGTATAGTAGGTTATCATGATGATAAATCATTTGTAATGGCTGATATACCAGGAATTATTGAAAATGCTCATAAAGGAAAGGGCTTGGGATTACAATTCCTTAGACATATTGAAAGAAATTCAATATTGCTCTTTACAATACCTTCTGATAGTGATAATATTAAAAAAGAATATCAGATATTAAACAATGAGCTTAAACAATATAGCCCTGAACTTATGAATAAATCAAAAATACTTGCTATAACAAAAAGTGACCTTCTTGATAAAGAACTTATTGAAGAAACAAAAAAAGATCTGCCTGATAATGTCTCCTGTATATTTATTTCTTCTGTAACACAAACAGGTCTTGTTAAGCTAAAAGATATAATTTGGAAATGCTTAAATGAATAAAAAAATAGTCGGTAGTCATCAGTCGGCAAAAAACGACAAACAATGAAACAATTGAACTTTGTGCTTTGTGTATAATGACTGACATTAAACATCGAACAATAGAATAATAGAACAATTATGGAGGAATACCCGACAGGTTGTGTAACTCTTGTTGGGTTGGAATTTATAATTTAACAATTTAACAATTTAACAATATCAACTCATTAATTGAAATATTAAAAAACTGGGACATTAATCTGTTTTTTTTTATAAACGGACATCATAATGCTTTTTTGGATTTTGTAATGTTTTGGTCAAGTAATAAATATATCTGGATACCTTTTTATTTATTGCTTCTTTATTTTTTGATACGGAATTATAAAAAACAAACATTTATTATTTTTATTTTTGTTATATTAGTTATTGCTCTTTGTGACGGAACCTCTGTTCATTTATTTAAAAATGTTTTTCAGCGGTTACGACCGTGCCATAATCCTGCTCTGAATGGATTAATTCATATATTAAATGACAGATGTGGAGGGCAATATGGTTTTGTGTCTTCTCATGCTTCCAATATTTTTGGACTTGCAATTTTTTTAATATATTTTCTTGGTAAAAGAATAAAATATTTTATACCTGTCATTCTTATCTGGGCTGGTGTTGTATCTTATAGTCGTATTTATTTGGGAGTTCACTATCCGTCAGATGTAATCTGTGGAGCTTTACTCGGTTGCTTTATAGGTTTTTTAATAGCAAAATTATATTTTTATATTCAAAAAAAATATCCTGCTAAATTTTTAAAATGTTCATAAAAGATGATTTAAACAGGAATATTTTTATTCCAAATATTCCACAAAAAATTATTTCTTTATGCCCTTCTATCACCGAAACACTGTGCGATATAGGTCTGTCTGCTCATATTATTGGTATAACTGACTATTGTATTCATCCAAGTAAAATAACGAAAAAAATAACAAAAACAGGAGGTCCTGTAACTGTCTCTGTTGAAAAAATAATCCAGTTAAACCCTGATATTATTTTTGCGAGTAAACAAGAAAATGACAAATCTACTATTGACTTGCTTTCAAAAAGATTTAATTGTTTTGTGTTTGATATTAAGACCTTTCATGATGCTTTGAATATGATTAAGACCTTTGGAAAGATATTTAACAAAGAAACAGGAACAAATATTCTTGTTAATTCCATAATAGGAAATTTTTCAAAAATACCGATATTAAACAAAAAATTAAAATATCTTTATTTAGTATGGAAAAATCCATATATGGCAGCAGGTAAAAGAACTTATATTGATTCTCTGTTGTCAAAACTCTCTTTTTATAATTGCTTAAAAGAAGAAAAGTATATCAAAATAGATTCAAACTTTAAACCATTATCCTGTGATATTATTTTTTTGCCTTCCGAACCTTTTAAATTTACAGAAAAAGATAAAGAGAAATTACAGAACTATTTTCCTGATAAAAAAATCTTGCTTGTTGACGGAGAGATGTTTTGCTGGTATGGTAGCCATATCCTTAAATCTACACAATATTTTAAAAAAATGATAACAGATATAAATAAAACCTTAATACAATGATTTTAAAAATCAAATTATGAATAAATAATTAAATAATTGGAGAGTAATTGATGATATTATAACTTTAATACATTAAATATTTTTTAGAGACATCTCGCCACTTTGCTTTATAATCTCTATCTACAAAGTAAATTTTTAAATCAGCTTTATAATCTCTGTCCACAAAATATATTTTCTTATCAGCTTTGTAATCTCTGTCTGCAAAATACCATCTGCCTTGATTATTTGTTGCTTTGTAATCTCTATCTACTTTAAAAACCAACAAATCTGCATTATAATCATTATCAGTAACATAGACCTTCACATCAGCTTTATAATCTCTATCTACCGAATAAACTTTTTGACTATAAGCATTACTATTAATAATAAACAATATAAATATTGTCCATAAATTTAAAAATGCTATTTTCCTTATATTCATAGCTTTTAGGTCTTAACTGTTTATTTTTACTGCTTTGTATAAATAGCAGTAACCGTATCAATATTAGCTCCGTCATTTGAATAATATGTCCAGTATATTTTCCCATCACTTCTTAAATCACCATCTCCGTTTATGGTCATAGTACTATCACATACATATTGATTTGGAACTGTTATTATATTGCTACTTGTCAATCCATAAGGTTTTTCACTATAACCAAGATGGTAAAAATTGCTAAGCAAAACCTGATTTTCATACAAAGGGTCTGTCTCAATATTTACAGTAAATGTTGATGGTCCAAGCAAGCTGCTTGACTCTTCACAAATCCATGAACCAAGAAATCTATCAATGTCTGTTCCTTGTGTATCATCGTCTTTATCCGGCTTACAGGCATTTAAACTTATCAACAATAATGTTGTAAAAAATAAAAAATATTTTATGTTTTTTTTCATATTTATAAAATTATAACATGTTAGTTTTTAAATTTATTTTAGTTATTAAATAGCAATTATCATTCCTTTTTTTAAAATTTCATCAAATATAATTTTTTTTTTATAACTAACAACAAATAGATAATAATATTTTTTTAATTTACCTGTTTTGCTTTCTGCAATTTTTACTACTTTTGTGATTTGTTATTAATAAATATTAAAAAATGACATTGTTAACATTAAGTATATCTAAATCATTTATGAATAGATGAACTGAGATATAATTATTAACATTTTGTTGGAATGATTAAAAAATTGGAATAATTGTAAAAATTATGGATAAGGACTTAAAAAAATCTTTGCAATTTTTACAATCTTTTCAATCTTTACAATTTCTTTAATCTTTATAATTTTTTAACAATAATAAACTATACTTAATTAGCAATATAAACAAACCAATTCCGATGTAATCGGAACAATAAAATAAATAAAAAAATGAGTGATGATATTTTTCAAGGGTATAAAGGTGATGCATTGGCAATATTAAAAAAATATAAAGTCAGAGTATGGGGACAGGCAATTATAGAAACAACACGTGGTGAATTTAAAGGTACTATACTTCCAAGGGCAGAGCATCAGGATAAGAAACATATAGTAATGAAAGTTATCACAGGATATAATATAGGTATAGATGTAGATACTATAACAAGTATGAAAGAAATTGACTATAAAAAAGCCAATTATAAAATTCCTGAAAGGGAATTTCCTTATACCAAAGGTCTTCCCAATGTTAAATTACTTGGGACAGGCGGAACAATTGCTTCCCGTTTGGATTACAGAACAGGTGCTGTTATTCCTGCTTTTTCGCCAGGTGAGTTATACGGAGCAGTTCCTGAATTAGCAGAGATTTGTAATCTTACAACAGAAAAGGTCTTTGCTGTGTTTAGCGAAAATATGGGAGCAGAACAATACAAGACATTAGCGATAACAATTGGCAAAGAAATTGAAAATGGTATTCACGGTATTGTTATAGGACACGGAACAGATACTTTGCATCATACAGCAGCAGCATTGACATTTATGATACAAAATCCTCCTGTTCCAATAGTGCTTGTCGGCTCTCAACGTTCATCTGACCGCCCAAGTTCTGATGCTGCACTAAATCTTATGCACGCAGCTTATACAGCAGGACACGGTAATATTGCCGAAGTAATGGTATGTATGTTTGGACCGACTTCTGATGAATATGGATTTCTTCATAAAGGAACAAGAGTAAGAAAAATGCACTCTTCTTATCGTTCTACATTCCGTACTATCAGCGATATACCTTTGGCAACAGTTACAGTAAAAAACGGTATAAAACATCTAAAAAAACAATATAATCACAGACGAAACGACAGAAAAGTAAATATAATGCCTTTTTTTGACAACAGAGTAACTATGATATATTATTATCCTGATATGAAACCTGATATTATTGACTCACTTGTTGATAGTGGATATAAAGGTATTATAATTGCAGGCACAGGACTCGGACATGTAAATAAACCTTTATATCCTGCTATTGAAAGAGCTGTTAAAAAAGGCGTATTAATATTTATGACTGTTCAAACATTATGGGGCTATGTCCGTATGTTTGTTTATGACACAGGAAGAGATTTGCTGGCAAAAGGAATTATACCGTTAGAAAATATGTTGCCGGAAGTTGCATATATCAAATTAGGATGGGCTTTGGGACAAACCGATGACCCTGAAAAAATAAAAAAAATAATGCTGACACCTATAAATGATGATATAACTAAACGCGAACCTTATAATGGCTATTTAATATATCAGGGAGGCGTCCCTGAAACAGAAGAATTCATTAGAAAATGCCACAAATAAAAATATCTCTTCGTAGCTCAGTTTGGCAGAGCAACTGACTCTTAATCAGTGGGTCGAGGGTTCGATCCCCTCCGAGGAGACAATATAGTAATATAAAAAAAATCCAAATCTAAATAGAATAAAACTTACTATTATATTTTTATGGATAATTTTGAAATTTTTTGTGTATTTGTATAATATTTTTATCAGACAATAGTGAAAAAAAAATAAAAAATATTTGTTTGTTATTTAAATAATTTGTTTATCTTTGCACTTACATTTCCAATTATAATTTTTCATAGTTTTATAGTTTGGAGATTAATAAAACGAAGAGGCAAGGGTGATTGATATTTTAACAATATCTTTTGCCCTTGTTTTATTTTATACTCATCTCATCATTAAATTTAAAATAACAGAATTTTTTTTCGTAATTTTACAATTTGGCAACAAAACAAGATTAATTTAATAAATAGAGGAAAAAAAATGTATAATACGGTATGTAATATTTTATCATCTGAATATTATGTATTAGTTTTATTATAAAGAATAATAAAGAGAATTCAAAAATTACAAATATCTTAACACGGGATGTAGCGCAGTCAGGTAGCGTACTTCGTTCGGGACGAAGTGGTCGCTGGTTCGAATCCAGTCATCCCGACAAATAAACTGTCTTGCCTCTTTAGCTCAGATGGTAGAGCAGCTCATTCGTAATGAGCAGGTCATCGGTTCAAGTCCGGTAAGAGGCTCTATAATTATTAAATATCTTGCCTTAATCATTCATATCTTAAAATTTTAACATAAATCAGACAACTTACTAATCAGTTTAAAATAGTTGAAATAAAATTAACCTAATTATATTATGTTAAATTATAACCTTTTATAGTATAACCTGATTTTTTATCTCTTCAGATAATTTTTAACCCATAATTTTCTTATATAATTTAAAGTATTTCTGCAATTATAATATATATATATATAATATCTATATTTTTTTAAAAATATTTTAAAAAAAGTTAATTTTTAATAAAAAATAATATTTATTAATAAATTTTCAAATTTTAAAAGTTTATTTTAAAAATGTAATATTTGTCTTATAAAATAAAAAAAACATCATAATTTTATTTATGTTAATAGTATATATCTATGAAAAGCGAAAATAATATATTTTAAATAAAAGCATAAAAGTATTGAATTTTTTAAAAAAAATCAATACTTTTTTTAAAAAATATTAAAAAACACTTGACTTTTTATTAAAAATGTTGTATCTTTGTATAAGAAATCAGCTCAACTTTAAAAATTATTCAATTATGAATATTAATTTAAAAAATAGAATCCTTACAAATTTAATTTCAATATTAACTATTTTGTTTATTACAAATATTGTTAAATCTCAAACTTATGAATTAAATTTATCAGACCCTGCTTCTTATACTTATGGTAGCGCCTGCAGTAGTGTGAATCCTGCACAATGGAATATCTCAAACGATTCTTGCTGGCTCGAAACTTCTGCTCTTAAATTATTAGAAACAGGAGAAGTTCCTATTTCCATTAAACTTAATTTAAGCGGAAATCTGGAATGTGATGATAATGCCTATATACAATATAGTATTGACGGTGGAGCATTTTTTAATGATACAATTATAAACGGATGTGATTATTCAGCCGTGTTTGATTATTATGATACTTTAAACTTATCTTCCGGACAAACCATACAAATAAGAATCATTTGCAAGACAAATAATGCCAGTGAAAACTGGCAGGTAAAAGATGGAGATATTACTGTATATGGAGCAGAGATACTTCCTATTGAACTATTGTATTTTAATGCTGTCTGTAATAATGATGTTGCAGAAATTAACTGGTCAACTGCTTCTGAAATTAATAATGATTATTTTAATATAGAAAAATGTAGAGACGATGCATGCATCGTCTCTGATGATTGGAAAATTGTAACAAATATTGATGGTGCAGGAACCAGCAATATACAACATGATTATTTTGTTATTGATGAAAATCCTTATAATGGAATAAGTTATTACAGATTAAAACAGACCGACTATGACGGGGAATATGAGTATTCAGATATTGTCGCCATATCAAATATTAATAAGAATACTGATTGTAAAATGAATATATTTCCTAATCCTTTTATTAATGAAATAACTATCTTAATCAGTAATTTGCACTCATCAACATCTAAAATTGAAATTTACGATATACTCGGAAATAAAGTTATAGAACGTACATTATGTAATATTGATAATAACAATAATAAATTTATTATCAATTTGTCAGAACTTATCAAAGGTCCTTATTTAATTAAATTTATATCTGATAATTTTGTCAAAACACAAAGGATTATAAAAAATTAAGGAACTTATTTATCACAAGGATTATTTATATTTTATTAATCTTCGCTACCTATAAAGCTTTTTACTATACCGCTAATACCGGTTTTTTCTCCTCCACCGGTTTTAGAACCTCCTAATTCTCTACGTAATCTTGCCAGATTCATAGTTTGGAGAATAACTTTTCCCGGACCTGTGAGAGTAGTTAAAAATAAACCTTCTCCACCAAAGACAGCTGTTTTGATTCCTCCAACAAACTTGATGTCATAATTAACATTTTCATCAAATCCAACAATACAACCTGTATCAACCTGAATAGTTTCTGCTGATTTTAAATCAAAAGTAAGAAAGTCACCACCGGCGTGGATAAAGACAGTTCCCGGACCTGTAAATTTTTCAAGGATAAAACCCTCACCGCCAAAGATGCCGGCTCCTATTTTTTTCTGAAAAGCAATAGAGAAATCAATGGTTGATTCAGCACATATAAAGGCATCTCTTTGTGCAAGAAAGGTCTTACCTTGTTCTAATTTAATAGCATTTATCCTGCCGGGATAATCACCGGCAAAGCCAACAGTTCCATTTCCTGTAAAATGTGTAGTGAATAATGACTCACCGGCAATTTTTCGTTTTACAGCACCAAATAGTTTTGCACCAATTCCCTGACCTTTCATCATGGTCTCCATATTTATACCTGATGTTTTAAACATCATTTTACCTGCCTCTGCATAGACCTCTTCATTATCTTTAAGAGTAATTTTTATTGCTTGCAGGTTGTCTCCTTCTATTTTATATTCCATATTTTATTTTTTTATGTTTATATAATATTCTTTATTTGTTTTATAAAAACAAAAGTAATAATTTTTTTTGTAAGTTTGTCTGTTTAAGACGAAATTAAAATCTAAAAAATTATGAAATTTGGAATATGCAATTTAAGTGTTGTGCCTGTTCGTTTAGAACCATCTGATAAAAGTCAGATGACAACACAACTATTATTTGGAGAACTATTTAAAATTACTGAAACGTATAATAACTGGTGCAAAATTATTATAAACTATGATGATTATGAAGGATGGATTGATAATAAACAATTTTTACCTTTATCAGAAGATACATATAATAAGATTAATAGTTCATCTAAAAATATTACTATTGATTTAGTTCATGATTTAACTGATATTACACAAAATATAGTTTTTCCAATTGTTTTAGCTAGTTCTTTGCCACACATTGTAAACAATAGTTTTTATATTAATAACAGCAAATTTGTTTATGATGGACATATAATAACCGATGTGTCAAAAACAGATAAAAAATTAAGAGAAAAAATTGTTGAATATGCTTATAAATATCAAAATGCTCCTTATTTGTGGGGAGGAAAAACTCCTTTTGGTATTGATTGCTCCGGGTTTACTCAAATGGTTTATAAAATGGCAGGAATAAAACTTTTAAGAGACGCGAAAAAACAAACAACACAAGGAAAAACTATAAGCTTCTTATCAGAAGCTAAACAAGGTGATATTGCATTTTTTGATAATGAAGAAAACGAAATTATTCATGTCGGCATTTTACTTAAAGACAATAAAATAATACATGCATCAGGCAAAGTGCATATTGATATTATTGACCATCAGGGAATTTATAATGCTGACACCAAAAAATATTCTCATAAACTAAGAATAATTAAAAGAGTTATTTAAAAGTCAGTTACTGAAGTTTCGGAGTTAATAACTAATTGATAATCAAAATTAAAAAAATATTAAGACGAATTGAATAGAAAAACAATCATTATGTTAGTTTTATTCAATCAGGCAACCGCCTGATTGTAACATAATTTATTATTTCTTTAACTCCGCATTGCATACGGAGTTATTAATATTTTTCCCCTTTGGGGAAATTTTCTTTAAAACAATAAAAAAAGTAGTAATAATATTGCAATCGTTAAAAATGCTACACTATGAGTAAAATTGTAAAAACATTGTTATTTATTGATAATAAACAATTTACTAATATTTTTGATAACATTTTTTAAAATAGTAATACTAAATATCAACAGTTTAATAAGTCCGAAACTTTATTAAGGGGACTTCTATTATTATCTTAAAAATTCCTATACATTATTTCTAATATTAAAAAATCAAAAAAATATTTCTGACAATCTTATTTTTTATACATTTGCTTTTAATTAAATTTTGATATAAAAAAATAATATACTATGGACATTAAAGAATTAAAAAACAGTCATAAACTTTTAAAAGAATATTCTTATAAATCGGCACCAATAGAAAGAGGATATAATAACAGAACTTTATATGTTAATATCTCTGATAACACAATAAAAGAAAAACCGGTTACACAACTGATGAAAGATAAGTTTATAGGAGGCAAGGGCTTTGGTTTAAAATTATTATGGCAGGCAACGCGTCCGGATACTAAATGGGATGACCCTGATAATGAGATAGTTATTAATACAGGACCTATTTGTGGAGTAACTCAATATTCAGGCACAGGAAAATCTTTAGTTGTAACTATTTCACCGACAACAGATTCTGTTATGGATAATAATGTGGGAGGATATTTTGGTCCATTTTTAAAATTCTGTGGCTTTGACTCTTTGGAAATTCAGGGAAAAGCTGAAAAAGATGTTATTATTGTTATTGACGAAACAAAAGGAACAGTAACAATTGAACAAGCCCCAAACGAAGCAACAGATAGCTATGTGCTTGTAGATCAACTTGTGGATATGTATGCTGATGACGAAAAGGATAAAAAAAATATAAGTGTTATCTCTGCAGGAACAGGTGCAGACCATGGCTTGATAGGAATGTTAAACTTTAGTTTTTATGATATGAAAAGAAAAAAAAACAGAGTTAAACAGGCAGGAAGAGGTGGCACTGGCAGTGTTTTTAGAAATAAAAAAATTAAAGCTATTGTCGCAAAAGTATCAGGCATTAAACCAAACCTTAATAATGTAGCTGACCTTAAACGAATAACAGAAAGAGGTAAAATTTTTAATACAGAGATGAGAGAATTAGATGACTCTCAAAACAAAATGAGGACAACGGGCACTGCTCACCTCATAGAAATAATGAACGATTATGACCTTTTGCCTGTAAATAATTATAAGTTTGGCAGTTCTCCTGAGGCATATAAACTTAACATTAAAACATGGGAGTCAATATTTTCTCAAGATATGAATGATGGATGTTGGATAGGATGTAGTATGGCTTGCTCCAAAGGTGTTGATAATTATGAATTAAAAACAGGTCCTTATAAAGGACAAAAAGTGCTTGTTGAAGGTCCTGAATATGAAAATGCAGGAGGTCTTGGCTCTAATAGCGGAATATTTGACCCATGGTATATTATAGAGTTAAACTTTTATTGCGATGCTTATGGACTAGATACTATTTCTTTTGGCACTTCTATGGCTTTTATTATGGAATGTTATGAAAATAATATTTTAAATAAAGAAAGAACAGATGGTATAGAACTTAACTTTGGTAATGCTGAAGGAGCTTTGCAGGTATTACACAAAATAGCAAAAGGTGATGGCTTTGGATTAGTTGCAGGACTTGGCGTTCGCAGAATGAAAAAATATTTTGCCGAACATTATGGTGCTGACCCGCAATTTTTGCAAGATATAGGAATGGAAAATAAAGGACTGGAATATTCTGAATATGTGTGTAAAGAATCTTTGGCTCAGCAAGGTGGCTTTGCTATGACCAACAAAGGTCCTCAACACGATGAAGCATGGCTTATATTTATGGATATGGTAAATAATCAAATACCCAGCTTTGAAGATAAAGCAGAAGCTTTACATTATTTTCCAATGTTTAGAACATGGTTTGGGTTAATGGGATTGTGCAAACTGCCATGGAACGATGTTGAACCTGCCAATAATGCAGAAACAGATGAGCCGGAAAAAGTGCCTGAACATGTTGATAATTATATTACTATATTCAATGCTGTTACAGGACAACATATTGATAAACATGAATTAATTATTCAATCAGAAAGAGTATATAACTTTCAACGTATTTTTAATCTGAGAAGAGGTTATGGAATCAGAAAATATGATGCTCAACCTTACCGTGCCTGTGGTCCTGTTACTGCCGAAGAATATGAATCAAGAGCTGACAGATATGACAAACAAATGAAAGAACTTATTGGTATTGACCCTGCCGGGAAATCTACCAAAGAAAAAATGGCTATCACAAGGAAATACAGAGAAGCACAATATGAAAAATTATTAGATGCTGTATATCAACGAAGAGGATGGACAAAAAATGGTGTGCCTAAAATTGAACATCTTAAAAAAATTGGTATGGATTTGCCCGAACTAATTGAAATAGTTAAAGATTATCAGGAGGAATAGGTTTGATTTAAGTATTATTTATTTTGTGAGAAAATGTTAACGGTGCGTATAAGAATAGTAGCCGACTGCGAGGCAATTTCCTGTCAAGTTACACGAAAGTTTATCAGATGCGGAACCGCTAAAACCTGCACTATCTCGGCAATAAAATATACCGCCTGTTACCGCCTGGTGTTCTTTCGTCTGTCTGTGTCGGCTTGTGTGTTTGCGTTTTTTATTTATTTTTAAAGGGTCGGTAAATTTTTTAAAACAATTTTTCTCTGCGTTGGCTTTGTAAGCTCTTTGACGAAGCTTTGGTTGTAACGTTGGATCGTGGGGCTTTGACAATGTGCTTGCAAATCGGGACGGCTTAGAATCAATAAATTAATAAAATACTTATATTTGCAAAATTATTAAAAAATATTAATTAATGGCTCGAAGGAAAACAATTAATAAAACTGGTATTTCAAGGATAGAGGGTATTCCTTATCACGATGCTTGGATTGCATACAAGTGTGTAAGTTGTCGTGAAATGAACTATATTCAAATAGGACAAGAATTGCTTACTCCTTCATTTGCTCTTGATAATTGTGTTTGGAAATGTGAAAAATGTGGTTTTGTTCATTCTAAAGAATCTGATCTCCCTTTCGATAATTGGGAAGAAGAATATAATAGTTCAGATTCAACAACGGCTTTGAGATTTTGGGAAGGATTTTTTAGAATAGCAACTGAATACCCTGAATCATATTGGAAACAATGTAATGTTTGTTCTCGGATACTTCCATTTAATGCATTCAGTAAACATGTTGGATGGGGACCACTTGAAAAACAAATGGAATGTAGAAGTTGTAAAGGTGCGATAAATGCAATATTAAATCCCAAAAGAAGCAAAGAGCAATTACATGAATCATCAGTCAGAAGACGAATTGCAGATTTGTTTTTAGAAGATTTTAACCAGACAATAGATTTTAGTGATTTATTTGACCGTTTTGAGCATAAATGCTTTAAAACTAAAGTGTCTTTAGACTTCAACAAAAGAGATACTTGGGCAATTGATCATATTCTACCTTCAAAATATTTATACCCTTTAACTGTTAATAATGCAGCTCTGCTTTCACGAAATGCAAATGAGAACAAAAGAGATAAATGGCCAAGCAAATTTTATGATAATAACGAATTGATTGAACTAGCAAAAATTACAGGAGCAAATCTTGAACTTATCTCAAGAAAAACTCCTTTAATGAATAGTAATATTGATGTGAATAAAGGTGTTGAACGTTATTTACAAGTTAGAGAAAAATCCGATTTGCCGAAAAGAATTAAAGAAATCAAAAAGATTCTTCAAGTATATGAACTTGTGGTTTAAAGGACATTTTTAATGCTTAAATTTTCTAAAAGGCTTATTATTGT
>CAZZDX010000030.1:0-16610 GCA_964653185.1 uncultured Bacteroidales bacterium | reverse complement strand
ACACATATACATTGTCAAAAACATCAACAGAGACCGCTGCATCCTGCAATGAGTCAGGTCCGTTATATCTTGCTACCCATTGCTGAACAGCAATTTCCTGTGCGTTTAAATTTTGAAAATATATGCTCAATGCTATGAGCATAATAAATGATAATAAATTTATTATTTTTTTCATAATCATTATAATTTTATGATTTAATAAATTATAAAGATAAAATTTGATTTTGTAAAGATAAACATTTTTTATCAAATGTCAAGTGTTTTTTTAATATTTTTATCAGAAAAGACAAAAAAAAATTAAAATATTTTCACTAATGTTTATTATTGTTGGGAAAGAGGGCTGAATAAAAAAAATATTTATTAAATAATATTTTTATGTAAATTTGCCTTTATAAAATAAAATTAAATCAATGAAACTATTTAAAAACAAAATATCAGTCCTGTTAATTATATCTGTTATATCTTTTTTAATAGCTTTTTCTTTAAAATATTTTAATGATTTTGATAAAAACTGTTTATCAACAGTAAGCTCTTTTGAGAAGACCCTTTTAACAAAAGAAAACAAAACAGAAAAAGTTCTTACTCAAATCAAAAAAGATAATAAAAACGGATTTTACGGACAAAATCTTATCCCTGAATATTTTAATAACTTATTTAATAAAAAAGGTCTTTTATTTCTTATATATGAAAACGACTCTCTAAAATACTGGTCTCACAATGCTATTCCTGTCTGCAATTATTATGACAAAAATATTTTTGAAAACAACTTTGTCCATCTTAAAAATGCCTGGTTTGAAGTAAAAAAACTAAAAAATAATAATCAAATTATTATAGGTCTGATACTAATAAAGACCGATTATTGCTACCAAAATGATTATCTGATAAATAGATTTCAAAATGCCTTTAAAATTTCATCCAACGCAAATATTTCAACCGAAAAGGGCTTGTATAACATATATAATAAAAACAAAGATTTTTTGTTTTCATTACAATTTGATAAATGTCCTGAAATATCCAGCAGTAAAACATCCGCAATTATATTATTTTACATTTTAAGCATATTGTGTTTTATATCTTTTTTGTTTTATTTTAATAAGTTATGTTTTAATAACAAAAAAACTTTTCTTCTGGCATTTATAACTGAACTGATTTTAATACGAATCATTCAGTTTTATTTTAAATTTCCCAATATACTGTATGACACATCGCTTTTTAGCCCTTTTTATTATGCCAATTCCTCATTATTACCATCATTAGGTGATTTTTTAATCAATTCATTGTTAATTATTTATATCTCTATCCTGATTTTTACCGGTATAAAACAAACGAGTATAAATAAGTTAAAAATTTTTCTGAATGTCCCTGTCCGAAAGTATTTATACTCTTTTTTGTCATTTTCTGCTGTTTTTACATTGTTTTTTGTCCTTGTATATTTTTTTAAAGGTCTGATTATTAATTCAAATATATCATTTAATTTAAACAACTTTTTTAGCTTATCCTGTTTTAGCTTTACAGGATTATTTATAATATCAATTCTGTTATTTTCATTTTTTTTTATATCAAACAAACTATGCGAAGTTGTATGTAATATTTTATCTGCAAAAAGTTTTTTTTATACCCTTTTAATAACAACAATTCCATTTGTTTTCATAACTTTTTTTTCAAATAATTTTGAAATAGTATATTTGATTGTGCCTGTTGCTTTTATAATTTCGTTTTGGTATTTTAAATTTTATAATACAAAAATTATTAGTTATTTTCTTTTCACTGCATTCTTTTTAATTCTATTCTCTTTGTTTTCAACTTATTTACTTTATAAATATAATGATATAAAAGAAAAAGAGAACAGAAAGTCACTTGCCATAAAGCTGTCAACAGAAAAAGACCCTGTTGCTGAATATCTGTTTCAGGATATTGAAAATAAAATCAAAAAAGATAATACTGTTATCAAATATTTAAAAAATTCACCTGTCAGCGACGAGCAAACTATTAAGTATGTAAAACAAAAATATTTTACATCATACTGGTCAAAATACAGATTACAAATAACAATTTGTAAAAATTTGGATAGTTTGTTTATAAAACCTGAATATATTAATGTAAACTGTAATGATTTTTTTAAGGAAATAATTAAAAATATTGGACAGCCAACTTCATCAAAAAATCTTTTTTATCTTAATGATGGCTCTGAGCAAAATAATTATATCGCTAAATTTATATTCTTTGAAAATGCAGATAGCTTATTGCCAGTATCATTATTTATAGAATTAAACTCTAAATTTATCACAAAAGACCTTGGCTATCCCAAACTATTGACCAATAAAAGAATATACGAAAACACAAACTTTACAGATTATTCTTATGCTAAATATAAAAATGGAATATTAATCAATCAGTTTGGTAAATATTTTTATAATATTAATATAGATTCCTTGCTTTTATCTAATGCAGAATTTTCTTTCTTTAATAAAGATGATTTTAGCCACCTGTTATATAAAATTGATGATTATACCAACTTAATTATAAGCAAAAAAAACAAAGGACTTTTAAATGTAATTGCTCCTTTCCCATTCTTTTTGATAATATTTTTAATAACTTATATCCTGATTCTTATCTTAATAAAAAAATTCTTTCTTATAATAAAAAATATAAAATCAAGCTTTAAAACACGATTACAACTTTATATTACATTAATTGTTGTTGCTTCATTTGCTATTAGTGCTTCTTCTTTGTTTCATTTTAATACCATTAACAAAGACAAAAACAATAAAATCATTATTGAAAAAATGCATTCAATACTTATAGAAGTTGAGCACAAACTATCAGATTATAAAGAACTTACACCTGATATGTATGATTATATTTCAGACCTGTTAATAAAATTTTCCAATGTATTTTTTGCTGATATTAATCTGTATGACTTAAATGGAAATCTTATTGCTTCTTCAAGACCTGAAATCTTTACAAAAGGGCTTGTGTCTGCCAAAATAAATACTATTGCCTTTAATAAACTCTCTGCTACTAAAAAAACTTTGTTTATAAATAAAGAAAAAATTGGAAATTTGGAATATTCGTCTTCTTATACACCTTTTATTAATAATCAAAGCAAAGTTATAGCATATCTGAATCTTCCCTGTTTTGCAAAACAAAGTGAATTTCAAACAGAAATATCCAATTTTTTTGTTGCTTCTATTAATATTTATGTTATACTGATAATACTGTCTCTTTTTATAACCTTTCCTATATCTAATTATATCACTTTACCATTAAAACTTATTCAGGGAAAAATAGGAAAGATAAAATTAGGAGGCAAAAACGAAAAAATTGGATGGAGTAAAAATGACGAAATAGGCAGCTTGATAACAGAATATAACAAAATGATAGATCAACTCTCTGAAAGTGCTGAACTATTAGCAAAATCAGAACGGGAAAGCGCATGGAGAGAAATGGCTAAACAAGTAGCTCATGAAATAAAAAATCCTCTTACGCCAATGAAGCTCAGTGTTCAATATCTACAAAAAGCATGGGAAGAAAAAACACCAAACTGGGACAAAAAGCTTAAACATTTTACTAATACGCTCATAGAACAAATAGATACGCTCTCTACTATTGCAACAGAATTTTCTAACTTTGCCAAAACACCACAACAAAACAATAAAAAATTAGAACTCACAAAACTTATATCTTATTCTATTGGCTTGTTCAAAAATCTTGATAATATCTCTATTAATTTAAAAACAGAGAAAAATAATATCTTTATATTTGCTGACAGAGAACAACTATTAAGAGTTTTTAATAATCTGATAAAAAATTCTATTCAGGCAATTAATAAAAAACAAAAAGGAATAATTGATATATCAATAAAAACGCAAAAACATCTAAATATCATTACAATATCTGATAATGGTTCAGGAATACCCAAAGACCAATTAGATAAAGTATTTTTGCCAAATTTTACAACAAAAACAAGTGGAATGGGATTGGGACTTGCAATGGTTAAAAGCATAATTGAAAATTCAAACGGAAAAATATGGTTTAAATCAAAAGAAAATACAGGAACAACTTTCTATATCTCTTTGCCTGTTTATAATAAATAAAAAATGAAATTGGAAACAGAATACCTGATACTTGAAAAATTACGGATTACGGATTATTGATTATTGATTACGGATTACAAATTACGGATTATGAGTTTTGTGCTTTGTGCCTTTGTGCCTTTATGCCTTTGTGCCTTTATGCCTTTGTGCCTTTGTGCCTTTGTGCCTTTGTGCTTTGAACTTGATACTAAATACTTTGAACCTGTAACTGAAGACAGGAAACTAAAAACTAAAAATGGAAAACATTGTAGCAATATTAGGCAGACCAAATGTTGGGAAGTCAACTTTTTTTAACAGATTAACAAAAAAACGTCAGGCAATAGAAGACGCCACAAGTGGTGTAACACGCGATAGAATATATGGTAAGACATACTGGAACGGAAAAGATTTTTCAATAATTGACACAGGCGGATATGTTGAAAATTCAGACAACATTTTTGAAAAAGAAATAATTAAACAAATAACTGTTGCAATAGACCAAGCTAATATTATAATATTTATGGTTGACGTAAAAACAGGTATTACATCTTTAGATATTGATGTTGCTAATATATTAAGGAAAAAAAGTGATAAAAAAATATTCCTTGTCGTTAATAAAGTTGATAATAATAAACTGATAAATGATGCTAATGAATTTTATAATCTCGGCTTTGAAAAAATATATTCTATCTCTTCTATAAATGGTAGTGGCACAGGCGATTTGCTTGATGATGTTGTAAAAGAATTAGATAATATAAAAGATGAAGAACCTGATGATTTGCCAAAATATGCTGTTGTGGGTAAACCTAATGTCGGAAAATCTTCTTTAATAAACACTTTGTTAGACCAAGAAAGAAATATCGTTACCAAAATACCAGGCACCACAAGGGACTCTATATATACAAGATATAATAAATTTGGATTTGACTTCCTGCTTATTGATACTGCCGGACTAAGAAAAAAAACCAAGGTCTTTGAAAATATAGAATTTTATTCAACGATACGTGCTATAAAAGCAATAGAAAATAGCGATGTATGCCTGTTAATGATTGACGCTAATTCGGGATTTGAAAATCAAGACCTTAATATATTTCATATCATCAAACAAAACAGAAAAGGAGTTGTTATTATAGTAAATAAATGGGATTTATTTGATAAAGAAACAAATACTTATAAAACCTTTGAAGAAGAAATCAAAGAAAAAATAGCTCCTTTTAACGATGTCCCTATTATTTTTACTTCTGTATTAAATAAACAACGGATTTTTAAAACTCTTGAATTAGCTAACAAGGTGTATAAAAATCGTAGTAGACGTATTACTACCTCCAAATTAAATGAAGAAATGCTCCCTTTGATTAATGAATTTCCACCACCTTGTAATAAAGGAAAATATATTAGAATAAAATATGTTACTCAATTGCCAACTTATTTTCCTGCTTTTGCCTTTTTCTGTAACATGCCGCAATATATCAAAGAATCTTATAAGAGATTTTTAGAAAATAAAATACGAGAAAAATTTGATTTTAACGGAACACCTATTGAGATTTTTTTTAGAAAAAAATAAGTAACTATTTAAATATCAGGCAATTGTATAATTTTAGGGGACTTCTATTTTTAGTATATTTGCAAAAAAATATGGTCATAGGTTAAATATATTGATATGCGAATCATTATCCGCAACCGACGAGTTAACCCGTCGGTTCATCAACGGATTTAATCCATTATCAAAAATATCAACATTGAAATTTTGAAAATTGTAACTTTAAAAATAAATATATGTTAGTCCTGTTAAAAAAAGAAATTAATAGTTTTTTCAATTCATTAATTGGATATATAGTTATAATTGTATTTTTACTTATTAATGGATTATTTTTGTGGGTGTTTCCTCTTGACTTTAATATTTTAAATTCAGGATATGCCAATATTGACGGTTTATTTGTGCTTGCTCCTTTTGTATTTCTTTTTCTTGTGCCTGCAATCACTATGCGATTATTTGCTGATGAAAAAAAAACAGGCACAATAGAGATATTACTAACAAAGCCAATAAATGATTATCAAATAATTTTATCAAAATATCTATCATCATTATTATTAGTATTTTTTTCTCTTATTCCTACCCTTGTTTACTTTTTTTCTGTTTACAGATTAGGTTCTCCTCCAGGAAATCTTGATATGGGCGGAATGTGGGGTTCTTATATAGGTCTGCTGTTTTTGGGCTCTGCTTTTGTCTCAATTGGGCTATTTGCTTCATCATTGACAAATAATCAACTTATATCTTTTATCATATCTCTTCTTTTATGTGGTTTTTCCTATATAGGATTTGAATTTATTTATTCTTTTAATTTGTTTGGCAATGCTGACTTATTAATTCAATCTCTCGGAATTAATGCTCATTATACTTCAATGAGTCGGGGAGTTATTGATACAAGAGATGTCTTATATTTTATTAGTATTAATGCTTTATTTATTCTTTTAACGAAAATATCTTTGGAAAGCAGAAAATGGTAAAAATTGAACAAAAAAAGTTTTGAACTTTGTGCTTTGAACTGGAAACTTAAAACTTTTGTCTTGTTAAAAATACAAGCTTATGAAAAATAAAAAAAAAGGAATAAAACAACAAAATATTACTCAGCTTATATTAAGTTTGATTATTATTATATTGATTAATATTATTAGCTCTTTTGTTTTTACACGATTTGATTTGACTTCTGAAAAAAGATATACTCTTTCAGATGCTACAAAAAACCAGCTAAAAAATCTTGATGATATTGTTTACTTTAAAATATATCTTGAAGGAGATTTTCCTGCCGGATTTAAACGTTTAAAAAACGAAACAAAAGAAATGCTTGATGAGTTTAGGGCTTATTCTGATAACATACAGTATGAATTTATTAATCCTTTAAAAAATAAAGACAAAAAAAGTATAAATAAAATTTATAAACAATTAGTTGAGAAAGGATTAGAGCCAACTGACTTACATGTAAAAAACACAGGTGCATCTTCACAACAGATTATTTTTCCAGGAGCTTTGGTCTCATATAAAGGTAAGGAACTTGCTCTTCAATTGCTAATAACACAAATAGGAACGTTTCCGGAAGCTGTTCTTAATAATTCCATACAGGTACTTGAATATAATATTTCAAGCATAATAAGAAAACTGACAATAATCAAAAAACCCAAAATTGCCTTTATAACAGGTCATGGAGAACTTAATAAATATGATGTCGCTGACATTTCTTATTCATTATCTGAATATTATGATGTTGAGAGAATAAAAATAAATGGAAAACTAAATAGTTTGTCTAAACGTGAATTAGTAGATTCTACAAAAATAATAAACCAAAATAAATATTCTGCAATTATCATTGCAAAGCCGGATTCTACTTTTGATGAGAAAGATAAGTTTATTATAGATCAGTTTATTATGAATGGCGGGAAAGTGCTTTGGCTAATAGACCCTGTCTTTGCAAGTATGGATAGTTTAAAAAAATCGTATGAGACAATAGGAATTGCCAATGATTTGAATCTTGAAGACCAACTTTTTAATTATGGTGTCCGTATAAACAAAAATTTAATTCTTGATTTGAATGCTTTACCAATACCAGTAGTAACAGGGCAGACAGGAGATAAGCCACAACAAACGTTTTTGCCCTGGTATTTTTTTCCTGTTATTGTGCCAAGAATAAACCATCCTATCGTCAATAATCTTAATGTTATTAAATGCGAATTTGTAAGCAGTTTGGATACAGTTGGAACAGATAGTATAAAAAAAACAATCTTATTAACTACTTCACCTTATTCAAGATTTGTCAATGCTCCTTGTCGCATAAACCTTGACTTATTAATGCATGAACCTGATAAACGTCAATATAACAGACCAAATTTGCCAATAGCAGTATTGCTGCAAGGAAAGTTCAAGTCCGTATTTCAAAACAGGATTCCTCCTGTAATTAGAGATAATAAAGAAATAAAATTTAAAGGAGAAAGTAAAAAAAATAGTATGATAGTTGTATCAGATGGAGATATTATTAAAAATCAGGTAAAATATCTACAGGATGGAAGCATTTATCCTTATCCTTTAGGATATGACAAATATACAAGACAAACTTTTGGAAATAAAGATTTTATTCTTAATGCGGTAAATTATCTTTGTGATGAGTCCGGACTTATATCCGTAAGGTCAAAAGAATTGAAATTAAGATTGTTAGACAGACAAAAAGTTAATAATAATAAACTATCTTGCCAAATATTAAATATTCTGATTCCAATCTTATTAGTTATCATTTTAGGGATAATTCAATATATTATAAGAAAACAAAAATATGCATAAAAAAATATATATAACATAATTTTTTTTATCTTTGTGCAATTAATAATTAAAATAATTTATTAACCTATAAAATTTATTATTATGAATTTATTAACTCTTTATTTGATAGTTATTTTTTCAATAGCTTTAAGTATAGTCGGTATTGTTTTACTAATACTTGGTTTAACACAAAAAAAACAAAAATTATGGTTACCCGGTGCCATTGTTTTATTTATTAGTTTAGCTTTATGTATTATGAGCATTTTTATAGTAGTAAAAAAAATTGTTAATAAAGCAAAAGGGAAATTTCATATTAAACAAATAATAGAAAAACGACATGATAATAAAGGCACCACTTATTATTACAACTATAATGATGAAGAAGATGAAGATAGTGAGGAAGAATCAGGTGATAATTTAGCAGGAGAATCTTTTACAAAAGTGCTATCAGGAAATATCATAGATTCAGAAGGAGATACAATTTTAATTAAAACTTTTGTTCAAAATAATCTTATTGATAAAGGCATTCAAGTTGAAGAAATAAGAAAAACAGAAAACAATAAAAATATTTCTTTACATATTATTTTTGATAAAAATTTTAAAGGCAAATTAAAATTAAATGTTTTTGACCAGGATAAAGCAGAATTAGGTTATAGCAATATTATTGAAATTGATCAAAAGGCAGGAATGGCATCATATTTAGATTTTAAGTTTAAAGAAAATGTTTACTTTTCAACTGTTAATTATTGCACCTTGATAGAGTATGAATAAAAACATAGTATATTTTAAATGTTGAAAAAAAAAGAAATCCAAAAAATATTTGATTCTTTCAATAAATTAAAGGTCTTGGTTATTGGTGATGTGATGATCGATTCTTATCTGTGGGGAGATGTAGATAGAATATCGCCTGAAGCACCGGTTCCTGTCGTTAATATAAAAAAGAAAGAAAATCGTCTTGGCGGAGCAGCTAATGTAGCTTTAAACATTAAGGCATTAGGAGCAAGCCCTATTCTTTGCTCTGTAATAGGAGACGACGATAAAGGAAATCTATTTACCAACCTTCTTAAAGAGCAAAATCTAAGTAACAAAGGTATTTTCAAAAGCAATAATCGTATTACCAGTGTAAAATTTAGAATAATAAGTGGCAACACACAGATGCTAAGAGTTGACGAAGAAACGGATTTGAATATTAATTTTGAAGAAAAAAATAATTTATTAGACATTATTAATAATTTATTAGAAAAAGAAAAAATAAAAGTTATTATTTTTGAAGATTATGATAAAGGGATTATTTCTCCTGATTTTATTCAAAAAATTACTTCAAAAGCTAAAGAATTAGATATTCCTGTTATAGCAGACCCTAAGATACGAAATTTTAAATCATATAAAAATGTTTCATTGTTTAAACCTAATTTAAAAGAGCTAAAACAAGGTCTAAAACTTGATTCTACTCCGCAAAATATTGAAGATTTAGCTGAAATAATTACTGATTTTCAAAACAAACAGAACATAGAAAATATTTTGGTTACTCTTTCAAAAGATGGAATATTTATTAGTTCTAAACAATCCTTATATAAAGATAAAAATATAACAGTTAAAAAAATACCTGCACATATACGCAATATTGCTGATGTTTCAGGTGCCGGCGATACTGTTATTAGTGTGGCTGCTTTATGTATAGCATTAAATCTTGCTCCGGATATTATTGCTTTAATATCAAATATAGCAGGCGGATTAGTATGTGAAAAAGTAGGCGTTGTGCCAATTGATAAAAAAAGATTTCTGAAAGAAGTGTTATTATTATCTGACAAGAATTAAAGTAGCAGTGGCAGTGGCGGTATAATTTATTTCTCAAGTCAGGCATTCGTCAGTAGCCGAATTTGTTTGACTGACTGGTATATTTTTTTATCTGCTATATTTTTTACCCTGTTAAATAGCAACAAAGTTGCTCCTGCAAAGCAGGATTTAACAAGATAAACATTTTAATTTAATACCGATTGGTTATTATGTAACGGAAATAATTTTTTTTAACATACTAACTAATCCGTTGGCATTATACAAATATAAATATCTTTTCAATCCGCCTATATAAGATGGATTTTCAACCTGAGATGGAATAGCAATTTAGCATACTGCAACCGCCGCTTTGAATTTACAAAGACTTGTGCTGAACTTGTTGAAGTATTAAAAAAAATTGCTAAAAAAATAAGATTTTAAAAAGTAATAGTGTAATTTTTTATTTATATTTGCATTTTATTTGGGCGGTTAGCTCAGTTGGTTTAGAGCATCTGGTTTACACCCAGGAGGTCATAGGTTCGACTCCTATACCGCCCACATAAAAAAGGCCTCTACTTAAAAGAGGTCTTTTTTTTATACTTTTTTTATATCAAAAATGTTAAAAATTATTTCAAAATTCATATTAAAGACCTTTGGATGGAAAATAATTGCAAATATTACTCCTGAAATCAAAAAAAGTATTCTTATTGTTGCTCCACATACAAGTAACTGGGATTTTATTATAGGACGACTGGTATATTTTGCCTTAAATGTTAATGTTAAATTTTTGATAAAAAAAGAGTTTTTTAAATTCCCATTAGGTCAAATACTTAAAAAATTAGGTGGCATACCTGTTAAAAGAGATAGCGCCAATTTAGTTGTTAGCTATGTTGCTAATATTTTAAAACAAAATGATTCTATTATCATAACAATTACACCCGAAGGCACTCGCAAATATAATCCGCACTGGAAAAAAGGATTTTATTATATAGCACAATCATCTGAAGTTCCAATAGTATTGGGATATTTAGATTATAAGAAAAAAGAAGCTGGTATAGGACATGTTATTTATCCGTCAGGTAACTTTGATAAGGATTTTAAATTTATTGAAGATTTTTACAGAGGCAAGACAGCTAAATATCCTGATAAATTTAATTTAACATAATTATTAATATGACAAATTAGTTTTGTCAGGCAGTCACCTGATTTTGATGAAATTACAAATAACAATCACTAAATTATTTCACGGGGCAGGTAAATTCCAATTACTAAAATCCAAAATTCAAAACTTGTTTAATAACAAAATAATTGGAATATATAATATTTTGGTCATTGAAGATTTGAATTTGTGATTTACCTGCCTTGTGAAATACGAAATAATTTGTTATTTGAAATTTGTTATTTATTTTCTAATATTTCATAATTAAATTGACACAATACTATTCATCTTGTCAAAAATGTTTATTGTTATTATGCTATAAAAAATTAGGAACCTTTGAACATTGAACATTGAACTTTAAACATAGATACTAATCCTCATGTTTTATATTAAACGACCCTGTAGGTTTGTTTATAGACCAGTTCTCAAAGTTTTCATTTGAAGTAAAGCCCTCTCCAAAAAGAACCTCATCGTTAGTAGTAATTTTTACAAATTTATCAGAATAAATGCTCCTTTTGTTTTGGTCCCAGATAAGACGTTCTGTGTTTAGTTGCTCTTTTTTTTGGTAGTTAATGACAATAACATTGTTTTTTGCCTCCATTATATGCTTTCTCTCATAGTTTATTGCATAATTAGCAGTTATAGAAGATGTAATATTTTTAAGAGAATCATAAAATACTACTTTCATTCCTTTTGGTAATTCAATATAAGGATTATCACTTACATATCTGTTTGAGATAGGTGCTGTTAAAAGTGTTTCAATATGACCGGAATCGCTATATGTAAATTCAACATCTTTGGTTATTTCTACAGGAGAATTATCTTTGGCACATATTGAACTTACGGTCTTAATATCATTTTTGCATGAAGAAAGTATGATTATAAACAGAAGTATAATAATACTCTGTAACCGTTTATGAAATAAATAAGTTTTATTTTTTTTAATAATCATTTACGTGATTAGAAATTTATCTAACTGTTGTTGTTTCGTTAATCCAACATCCAACAGTATAACTATCACCTTTTTTAAAATTATAAAAAAAGACAGTTTCGTTGTTAGGGAAATGTTGTATATATATATTTATTTTTTGATTTGCAACAGATTCTAATGAACTATCTATATCTTTTGCTTTAATATATTTATCTACTGCTACCCAATATACAGATTTTTCTTCCAGTTCATCTTTATTGCATAATTTTGAACTGGCAGCATACATATCACCAATTAAAAGATATGGTCTGCCATCATCAGGTCTTATTTTGGCTGCTTTATAAGCATAAGAGCGAGCCAAAGGATATTGCTCAAGTTTTTTATATATATCTGCTAATAATAAATAGCTGTCTGCTTTATCTTCTTCTCTTTCAAAAAGTTTTATTGCTTCCAACAAATAATCAGCAGATTTTTGATATGATTTTTTTGCCGAACACATTTTACCCATTAAGAAAGCTGACTCAGCAGAGGGCTGTAGCTTATGAAGAGTTTCTGTAGTTTCAAAAAATAAAGGACTTTCCGTGCATTCTTTTTTATTCAGAACCATTGTTATCTTTTTTAATAATTCAATATCTTTTGGATTTTCTTTAAACTTTTTACTATAAATATTAATCAGATTTTCACACGTTGCATAAGGGTCAAACAGATTTTCAATATTTGATTTTGTTTTATAATAGGCAGAATCTTTGAGATTATTCTTAATATTATACTCAACAATTTCAATTACTTTATTATAATTATCAATAATAAGAGATGTGTCAGCTTTTTTGTCTCCAACTAATTCTATAGTTGTTTTGAAATAATAATTTAATACAGAAGCTTTGGATTTCTTTTTTTCTATTTCAATAGATTTTTTTAAGATGTTATTAACTTCTTCAAAACTTGTAGGACGCAGGTTAAACAAATCCACACCTTTTCGTCCCAGTATATATCCTTGTTTGCCAAAGTATTCTATCCTTTGATCATAAACCATCATTAATGTATCAATAAGTTTTTCTTTTATATCAGGGTCTTTTTCTTTTTTATACATATATTTAACAATATTAATTCCGTGTATATATGTATTTTCACTGGCAAGAGGGCAATTTAAAAATATCCATCTCCATGGAGAGATTGCATCGTCATAGTTTTTTTGTTTATAAAATTCTCTGTATAAAGAAAGATTTATTACACATTTAGCACTATCCTTACCATATTTAGGACCTTCATAATTAAAATCGTTTTTTTGGTTATTAGCGCCTTTACCTATATAAGAAAAAGTTATAAGCACACTTATCAGAAAAAGAAATAATATTTTTGTTTTCATTAGTTTTATATTTTGTTTTATATTCTATTTATACTTTGAGAGGTTATCAGGCAATTGCCTGATAATTTGTCATTTAGCTTCGCTGTCATTTGTTCGCTTTGCTCACTGTCATTTGTGGTCATTTGACTTCACTGTCATTTAGTTGCTTATTGACTATTTAATGACAATTAATGACTATATGTTAAAATTATAATTGTTTTCAGGCAACTGCCTGATAAATTAGCTCAAATTATTACGAAGCAGAGTATAGCAATAAATCTCACAAGGCAAATTTGTTAGATTAAAAACCATCCGTTAACTGACAGACATCGCAAAATTAATCTTTTTTTTTAATTGAAAAAAAATCATAAAAAGTATTTCATTAATATATCTGTTATTTCAATTACCTTTTGTTCTATTTTTTTTCATATCATTAGCAATTACTATACTTTTTATTACAAATTTCCTGCCACATTTTTATGTTTTTTTCTTATATTTTTGAGTTTTGTCTGTTGAGTAATCAGGCAACTGCCTGACAGTACAAGTTTTGATAATTGGATTTTTGAGATTTATTTACTCATAATATATTTATTTTAATGGTGTTCATGAAATTGCTTCGCTAGTTCAAAGGTATTCGTGAGATCGTCAGGCAGATGCCTGATTGTTTTTTGGAATTTGCTATTTGGTGCTTTCAATCAGGCAACTGCCTGATGACGACATTACGAACAGACACTAATTAGCATATTATAAATTCCATATTTATCAGGATGGATTATAATTTATAACAAAACTCGGTTCGTTTTTTTAACATAATTTCCTTATCAAACAGATATGCTTGTGAGTTGGATTTCTTTATTTTCAATTTTTTAAACCATTTTTTAAACCATGATTTTTTCTTGTGGCTATTAAGTTGGTCAGAATGTTTTTTAGTTTTTTTTATTGCCTTTCTTGTTTCAGAGGTCTGATTTTTAATATGACGTTTAATGGCTTTTTGATATATTTTTTCAGCTTCCCATTCTTTTTTCTCTTTTAATTTTTCACTTTTTTTTATTGCTTTTTTTGCAGATTTAGATGACTGTCCAGTAGATAATAAAGGAATAAAAAATAATGTTAAGATAAATAAAATTATGTTTATATATTTTCTGTATGTCATAATTTAAAAAATTTGTAACTCATAATGTGTATAAAAAAGTGTTAACAAAATCAAAAAAAAATAATTAATTTTGTTTATTGTTCATTCATTTTGACTTCTTATACTGGATTTATATTTTAATTTTGCTAAAAATATTTATTTATTTTTAAATTATCAATAATTTTTTGTTTATGCAGTTTGTTTATCCGTATTTTTTATTTGGGCTTTTTTTAATTTCTATACCTGTAATCATTCATTTATTTAATTTCAGGAAGTTCAAAAAAATTTATTTTTCAAATATACTGTTTATTTGTAAATTAAAACAAGAAACACAAAAAGAATCAAAAATCAGACATCTTTTGGTTCTTTTTTCCCGTATTTTGACTATTGCTTGTCTTGTCTTTGCTTTTGCACAACCTTATATTCCAATTTCCGAAAATAAACATTTAAACCAAAAAAACAGTACAATAAGTATATATATTGATAACTCATTCAGTATGAATGCTTTATCTGATAATGGAATATTATTTGAGCAGGCAAAAAATAAGTCCTTGGAAATAGCTAATACATATAAATCTTCGGACCTGTTTCAGATATTAACAAATGATTTTCAAGGCAGGCACCAACGATTTGTCAGCAAAGAAGAATTTATTAATATGCTTGAAGATATTCATATCTCTCCCTGTGTAAAAAATATATCAGAAGTTGTTTTGCGTCAAAAGGATTTGCTATATTCAAAAACATCTAAAAATAAAATATCTTATATTATTTCTGATTTTCAAAAAAATATTACAGATATTAATAATCTTGCTAATGATACAAATATAAATGTTTATTTTATTCCTGTTATTGCTAACAGAACCAATAACCTTTATATTGACAGTTGCTGGTTTGACTCCCCTGTTTTGCAATTAGAGCAAAATGTTAAATTAATTGCTCGTATAAAAAATAATTCTGACGACAATCTCGAAAAAATTCCTGTTAAGTTATCTATTAATAATACTCAAAGAGCAATAGCAAGTTTTAACATAAATGCTAATTCCGAAACGGAAATAATTTTGCAATATACTATCCATAAAACAGGTATTCAAAATGGTGTGCTTGAAATAACAGATTATCCTATAACTTATGACAACAGTTTTTATTTTTCATACCTTGTTTCCAAAAATATACCAATATTAAGTATTAATGAGACAAATGAAAATATTTATCTCAACTCTTTATTTGGCAAAGATTCTGCTTTTACATTTGCTAATTTTTTGGAAAACAATCTTGATTATTCATCTTTTTCAAATTACAAATTAATAATTTTAAATGAGTTAAAATATATCTCATCCGGCTTAGCCCAGCAATTAAAACTTTTTGTTAATGATGGAGGAAGCATTATTATTTTTCCTAATGCAGAAATAAATCTGGAAAGTTATCATAATTTTTTAATCTCTGTAAATGCCAGTTATTACACAAAAAAAGATACTGTTAATACCAAAATAGAAAAAATAAATTTAGACCATGAAATTTATAATGATGTATTTGAAAAAATTCCTGAAAATATTGATTTACCAACGGTCTTTTCATATTATATTTTAAATAAAACTTCGCATTCCAATTCAGAATATTTGTTAAAAATGCAGAATGGAAATGATTTTTTAACTGTGGAGCCAACAGGCAAAGGAAAAATATACTTATCAGCAGTTGCCTTAGAGCCACAATTCAGCAACTTTGTAAAACATTCTATTTTTGTGCCAAGTATGTATAAAATAGCTCTGTTAAGTGAAAACCAAAGTAAACTATTCTATACTATTGGGGAAGATGCTCTTATCAGTTTGCAAAATATTAATGTAGAAAAAGAAAATATTTTTAAAATAAAAAAGAATGTTAACAG
>CAZZDX010000029.1:0-16677 GCA_964653185.1 uncultured Bacteroidales bacterium | reverse complement strand
AATTTTTGTGTACTTTTTTAAAAATGACGACATTACGAACAGACACTATTTAGTGTCCCCGCTACCGCACGATTGTATCGTGTGGTTTAGAAACATAAATAATAATTTAACGTTAGTTAATAAAAACAATAATTTTTATTACATTTGGATCATGAGTGGTAATTACAAATTTTATAATCCAGAAGGAATTTATTTTGTAAGTTTTGCAGTAGTTGAATGGTTAGATGTATTTACAAAAAACGAATATAAAAACATAATAATTGATAGTTTACATTATTGCCAAAAAGAAAAAGGAATATTAGATAATGTTATTGTTATTAAATAAAAATAAATACCACACGATACAATCGTGCGGTAGCGGGGTCAGGCGTCCGACTGATAAATTTTGACTTTATGAACAAACACTAATTATCAACAACAAATAAGTCCGAAGCAATTTTATCTGCAAATAATTCCCCGTTTTGAGTTAAAAAAAAGATGTTTTTTATTCTATTCATCTGAGGAGAATTGTTTTTAATATATTGTAAAGATTCTTTTAAAAAATTGTTATAATACTTTTTACCATAATTATTTTTGATAAAGTCAATATCACATCCCCACATAGTTCTGAGTGATGTCAATATATATTCATTATATTTTTGGTTTAGGGATAATATTTCTTTTTCAAAAGTTTTTGTTTGGTTCTGCATTGATTGTATATATTTGGTGATATTAGCAATGTTCCATTGTCGTGATATAATATTGAATGAGTGTGCACAAGGACCTAATCCGAGATATTTTTTATGCAGCCAGTAATTTGTATTATGTTTTGAGAGACGGTCTTTTTTGCAGAAATTTGATATTTCATAGTGGATATAGTTATTTTTTTCCATCAATTTCAATAAGATTTTGTATTGTTCTATGCTTTGCTGTTCAGAGACAGGGCTTAATTTATTTTTTTTGATAAAAAGATAAAGCAGTGTTTTATCCTCTACGGTAAGATTATAAGATGAAATATGAGGAATTTGTAAAGAGAAGCTAATGTTTAAATTTTCTTTCCAGTTTTTGTTTGATAAGTTAGGTATAGCATAGATAAGGTCTATATTTAGATTGTCAAATCCTGCATCCTGACTATATTTTATTGCATTATAAGATTGTTTTGCATTATGAATACGGCTAAGGAATGTTAAGTCCTGGTCAAAAAATGATTGAACACCAATACTAAGACGATTTACAGATGTATTTTTTAAATTTTTTATTTTATTTTTGGTTAAGTCGTCAGGATTAGCTTCTAATGTTATTTCAGCATTTTTATCTATTGTATGATATTTATGTAGTTTATCAATTATTTTATTTATTTCATCTTGTGATAGGAGCGAAGGTGTTCCACCTCCAAAATAAATGGTTTTTATTGTCTCTTTGTTAAGATAATTTTTTTGTATTTCTATTTCTTTTAATAAAGCATCAATAAACTCTGACTTTTTTTTTAATGCTATAGAAGAAAAAAAGTTGCAATAATTACACTTTTTTTTGCAAAAAGGAATATGTATATAGATTCCTGCCATTGTTTAATTTTGAAATGCCTGTTTATATATATTTTTAATAGAAGTCCCCTTATATATTTATGAGTACAGTATAAAAAATCATATTTTTTTTAAAAAATTAAACCGTTAAAACGGTTATTTAATTTGTTGGTGTTCTCAAACCCGCTACCGCACGATTGTATCGTGTGGTTTATAAACATAAATAATAATTTAATGTTCGTTAATAAAAACAATAATTTTTATTACATTTGACTCATGAGTAGTAATTACAAATTTCATAATCCAGAAGGAGTTTATTTTGTTAGTTTTGCAGTAGTTGAATGGTTAGATGTATTTACAAGAAACGAATATAAAGATATAATAATTGATAGTTTACATTATTGCCAAAAAGAAAAAGGAATATTAGATAATGTTATTGTTATTAAATAAAAATAAATACCACATGATACAATCGTGCGGTAGCAGGCCTGACCGATACTGAACTTATTTATATTTATTGTGCGAGTGTAAATCTTATGCTAATGCCGGCATTGGTATTTGAATTTTTGTATTGTGATGATACAAAAGGATTATTGATAATTTTGTCAAAGAAAGCGCGGATAGTAAACTGTTCGCTTATCATATAATCAGTAGAGAGATTAATAGATATTACCTGCTGTCCTGATGATATCTGGTCGGAATTTTCAATAAGTTTTCTTAATACGGTTTCATTGTTTCTTACAGAGACATCTGCTTTGATATTTATATCGCTTTCCAGTCGTTTTTTTCTGCCTCCACCACCTATTGATTTAACATAGAGTACAACATTTTTTATTCTGTATCCAAAGCCAACAATTATTTCTTTACTACTTACTTCTGTAAGTTGGTTATTAGCAAAGCTCATAGAGAGATTTCTTGTTTTTTTTATTTCAAAATTTGTTAGCATACTGTTATTCCATGTCATATTTATATTTATAAGAGGGCTAAATTGCTCAGTAATAGATATTTGGTTTATTTCTCTTTCAGGGATAAAGTTTCTTTCGCCTAATTCATCTCTTATTTTTTGGAATCCATCTTCATCTTCTTTATAAAGGACATTTGTGGTATATGAACCTACGTTATATGATGAACGGTAAGCATGTCCGAGATTTACAGATTTAAAATATTTTTTAAGGAATTTAATTTTTGATAGTCCGTTGTATGTTATTCTCCAGTTTGGCTTTGGAATTTTTGGGAAAGGGGATAATCCAATGTCATCAGGATTTTGGCCTGAATATGCTGCCAGGAAAGCCGGTATCAAAACGTCTTGTGAAGTAGGTCCATAGCCGGAAGGATAGTTTATGCCACTAACAGTATCTAACATAAAAGTATGTTTCCAGTTGTTGGAGTTATTATTAGCTAATCTCTCAGCTATTGTAATTCTATATTTTTTAAAGTTTTCAAAAATTTTATTTGAATGGTCTTTTTCATTTTTAATAAATGCTGTATTTATAGTCATATAAGAGATACTAAAACTACCTGTTTCCACAGAAGAAAATTTCTCCCAATCGCCATTTTCATAAACTCTAAAATAGTTCTGATGATTTTGGGCGAAGTTTCTGTTGGCAGTTAGTTCTATGCGGAAGTCAGTAATAGGTTCTATTGTGCTTCGTAAGGATAAGTTTTGAGTATATTTTGTCATATATGCAGAATTAAATACAGAATCTGTTGTCAGCCATCCGTTTTTAGCAGCATCATCTCTGATATCACGTTGGCTTCCAAAGACAAAGTCCATTCCCGGAGCCATAGAATTCCAATCCATACCCAAAGCTACCGGTGAAGACATAAAGCCCGGCAGTAAGGTTCCATTGCTTTCAGAATATGAAGCAGAAACATTTCTTACTCCCATTAATATTTTTAATGTATTATCAACTATTAATTTAAGATAATTAATTTTTGGTGCTTCGGTTGTATCTTCTTGTGCTGCTTCCATTTCAAGCATATTTTTTGGTGCAATATTTTTTGGTCTTTGTTTTTTGTTTAGTTCTTTCAAATAATTAATTTTGTTATAAAGAGTTATCAGATTAGCATTTCCATTAAGTTGTTTTGTATTTGAATTTTCAATTGTATTTCCAAGTTCTTTAATAGAAAGAGGTGCTGCTGTCCAGTGATATTCTCCGCTATATCTGGCACTTGAGTTTATCCAGTTAAGTAAAGGAATTTTACTAATAGGAATACTGTAATCAACATCAAGTTTCTGATTATATACGGTTATCCTGCCAAAGTCATAAATATTATGCAGTATAGAGTCCCTTTTTTCTTTATAGTCAGCATCGTCTTTATCTATTTTTCCTGCTGGTTCGTCTATTCGGGCATTAGCATTTGCCGAGAAATTAATTTTAAGAGATGATGCAAGGTCATATTTTAAGTTATATAATCTGTTCCATGTAAATGTTTTAACATAAGTTGGGTCTATATTAATTATTGCCGAACTTTTGTTACGTAATAATTGTTCATTATATTGTCTGTCAAGATCTGTTCTGAAAGACAGCATTTTAGGCATATAATAAAAATTAAAATCTTTTATTAATCTTAAAGATCTGTGTTTTGTCAGGAATTTTATTTTAGAAAAAGGCATAACTTTTTTAGGGTTGTTGGCAAAACTATATCCCAAAGCTCCTTTATATGTTTTTTTAATATCATATTCAATATCAACATTTCTTTTAAATATTTCTGAATAAGCATAGGTAAGGTCAAAGTTTTCAACGTCGTATATATGAGATTTTGATGATTTTCCTGTTTTAATTTTTCTTACGTTCATAAAGTTTATACTTTTTCTTCTGGTATAGTCCTGTGAAAGGTGTTTTATGGAATCACGTTCAGCTTTTGTAGAATAGGTTTTTAAATCCTCTTTAAAGTCAATATCAGGATTTAACGGATTATATTGAGGGTTACTAAATATCTCCGAATAGTCAAAGTGCATAGGTATTTTTAAACCAGCTTTTTCAGGTAAAAATTTATCTAATGCTAAGTTAGTAGCAATATCATACTGAGTGATGTTTTCTTTTTGTCTTTCGTTTATCTTTTTTTCAATACTACCAAATCCTGGTGTGCTTTTATTTCCGGCAATGGCAATGTTGCCTAAGTCCGCCAGATTTGCACTAACTCTTGCTATAGCTGCCCATCCGCCTTTTTCGTTAAAATCAGTTAAGCGAAGTTCGTTCACCCATACTTCTGCACCTTTGGGTAACATATCGTCGCCATCTGTCAGGGTCTTTTTTTTAGGGTTTCTAATACCAATCATAATGGTTTTGATAGAGCTTATATTTGGAGTTCCAACAACTGTAATTTTATTATTTCCTATATTTTTTATATATGGCATAGTTAAAGTAATTGTTGACCCGGATTCCCGCATTTTTATATTTCTTTCTTGCTTAACATCTAAAAGTGCTTCAAAATCTACAAGGAAACTATTATTTTCAGGCCAGACAATTTTTCTGTTTTCTTCATCATTATTATCATATACTCCTTCAGGTGTTAAAGTTAAAGGTATTTCATATTCATAATAGTTGTTAGTAAAATCTGTTCCAAAACGTAAGAATACAGTTAACTCATTATTTCTAATTGTCTGGTCTCCTTTTAAAGCTTCAGCATGAACATACATTTTAAATTTTTTGTATTGACGGACATCTAAGTCGCAGGTTTTATATACAGCGCGTGCAAAGCCATCGCAAAGATTAATAACTTTTAATGATAATGATTGTTCATTCATTTTTTGTAGGCTAGTAGTATTGTTATATATTTCTCTTTCAATGTCAGGTGGTAACACATAATTAACAGGGATTTTTTTGCCATTTTCTTCAATATTTACTGTTGATACGTCAAAAGTGGTTTCACAATCATCGCTTGGTATATATTCGCCTGGTGTTAGCAAAGAAAAATTATATTTTCTCCATTCTCCTCTTACAAGTTCCAATGTTGCAAATCTACAATGTATAGGTTCAATAAAATCTTTAAAAAATACTCGCATAAATCTTATAGATTTGAATCCTTGTATATTTCCAACAACTTTATCAGGACTATGTATAGGTATTTTAAACTGATACCATTTAACATTTTTTTTAGTTCCATCTGGTAATTCGTGAGTAGTAGCTTCATAAACATCAGTAATATAATTTTCGCCTACCTGCATTTTATCGGGCTTAAGAGCAATTTTATATTGATAATATCTTTCTGCTTCACTCAAAGTGTTATCACGGTTAATGTCTTCTATATTAGGTAGTGTAGTTGAAGAAGTAGGATAACTTTCTGGCGATTGTTCTGATGTAGGAGAGTTACCATCCATATTATTATATATTTTATATCTGTCAAGGATACTTTTTTGTTCGCTATCATAATCACCACCTCTAAAATAATGATAATCATCATTTGAAGGGTCGTTATATGCACTTGTATAAGCTTGGGAATTTGTCCCGTAAGTATCCGCTATTTTTTGGATATATGTAGTATTAAAGAATAGCTTTTCATCCTGATTTCTTAATCCATCAAATCCGACATCCTGAAATTCTCTTGATCTTGGCTCATTATCAAAAGAATTTGTTAAGGGCTGAAGAGTAGGAATTCTACCCCATATAGTAGTATCAACATTTTCAACTGTTTCAGAGACAGGTAATCCATTTTCATAACTTTTGCGTGAATCTTTAAGTACGTCTTCTGATATATCACCAAGATTAAAGTAAAGATATCCGCCTGAATGTAAAGGATTTCCATTTTGTCCATCAGAATATACAAAAGGATCCATCATCCAGAATTCAATATATTCAACATTTGTTTCTTCAAAGTCAGTTGTTACTATTTTTCTCATAATTCCGCCCCATCTTGTTTCAGGAGATAACAAATTGCCGTTAGCATCTATTCCTTTTGAATAAGGTGAAAGTTGAACATCATAATTGTAAGGACCTTTTGTGTCAGGATAAAAAGACAAATTAAGAACAGCAATATCTATTGGTATATTGTTTGGGTTTTCTTTGTTTGGAAAGACCTCTGTTTCAATGACTTCACGGACAAAATGGTTAGACCGTTGTGTCTTATCATCTTTTATATGTTGAGGAGTAAGATTGCTCATTCTGTTAAACAGAGGGTCTATAACATACCAGCATAGTTTGGCTCTGTTAAATCCGTAAGCTAAAGAGGAATCTATATCAGCTTCCGGAAAATTTATCTGTCCCTGAGGTGCACTGGACAAAAACCATGCACCTACATTTTTTAAGTCAATAGATGATTTACTTCCTTCAAAATCATCAATATAAGATGTTCCCTGGCTACCTTTTCCAATGGCTCTTGAGTGTCCCGGTATTAATTGAGCAAATTCTCCGTCAAATGTAATTTTTGAAGGAGCTTTGGTATTAATAAAAGGTAGTTTGTCTATCATTTTTGTAATAAATCTTGATTCTGTCTGATATGTTCCGTTTAAGCCCCATATAGTATTAGAAATAGGTTCATTGCCAAAGTTTATTTTTTGTGTCATTGGACGTTCGGTTAAATTAAGGATGGTTGCTCCAATGTTTAGGTCCTTGTTTACAACATAGTCAAGATGTGTTCCTAAAAGAGTTTTTGTTTGAATATTAAACAAAGAAGTGCTTTCAAGGGATATAGAGATAGGTGTTCCTGAATTTAAAATACCGTCATTAATTATTTTTACTCTTCCCAGTGTATAATCAACAGTATAATCTACATTTTCAGTCAGAGGTATTCCTCCTGCTGTTACTTTAACAGAACCTTGCGGCACATTCATTGCATTGAGAGATATTTCAGAGCTGGATGAGGATTTGTAAGTTCCTTCAAGGATAAATTTGTTTTTGTCAGGATATTGCTGAGCTTCATTTTTTGTTAAAGTATATAATGAGTCATAAGCGTATTTTTCAGCTATAGCAGGGTTGCTGATAGCTTCTCTTAAATCTTTGCCAAATGGTTGTAACACAGGAAAAAATATTCTTCCGTTTGATGCCTGTATTGTGCCTCCATTTTCCTGAGCCCCGTCAATAAAGTCAAATACACCATCCGGTGTCAGGTCTAACTGTATATTTAATCTGTCTAATCCCATAACTCTTATTAATGGTATTCCACTTATAACTCCTTCACTTATGTATCCTACGAGAACGCCATTTCTATCATCAGAATATAATACATTTAATCTAAAATCCTGACTGTTTACCTGATAAGCACCGATAGAGTAAACATTTTTCATCATTAAGTCCCACATTGGAATTTTAGTGTTTAGGGCTGTACTTTTCAACAGTTTTACAATAAGTGTTTTTGGAGCACTGATTCCACTATTTGAAAATTCTCCAACCTGATAGGTTGTTGTATCACCGATAATAGTATATTGATAAGCCACAGCCAACACCTGGTCGGAAGTAAGATAACTATTAAGAGAAATAAATCCCATTTTGCTGTTAAATGTATATTCGTTAGAAGATAATTTTCTTGCACTTTCAACTTTTTCATAGTCAAGTCCGGAAACAAAAGACAATCCATTGAGATAAGAATTAACAGTATTTATATCTCTTATATTTGCATTATCCATTGTAGTATATAGATTATTTGAATTATTTAAAGGATAAGGTGCAATATGAGAAGATATAACATTATCATTATAAGGATCATCTTCTCCAATATCCATAAAGGCAACGATATTTCTGTTTTCAGTAGTTGCTGCGCCTATATTTGTAACCCAGACCTCTATTTTTGTGATATTTATTTGAGAGTTTATAACAGGTAATTTTTTTAGAGCATTTTTATAATTATCTTTAAAATACTGAGCAATAAAAAAATGTTTGTTTTCTTCATATTGGTCGGCTTTAATACTAAACTGGCTAACCTGTGCTCCTCCCGATACTTCTATTGTAGATGTCTGGCTTTTTTGCTGAGAGAAGACGCTGGTAACAAATAGTTTTCCAAATTGCAATTTGGTTTTGAGTCCGAATAAACTTTGATTGCCTGTTATAAGTGAACCTGGAAGCGGAAGAGTAACATCTCCTGCTTCAATATTTTTAATTATCTCATCTTCTTTACCCTGATATTGCAGTTTCATTTTGTTTTCAAATTCAAATGTCGCTTCTGTATTATAATTAACGCCTAATTCTATTTTGTCTCCTATTTTGGCAGTAACGTTCATTTGGATTTTTTCCTGAAAGTCAAAATTTGCTGTTTTTTGTTGTTTAACATTCAGAGCAGGGTCTTCTCTATTATTAAAATTAATACCGAAAATCAGTTCAGCAGAACCTGCTGGACGGATGTCAATTGTGCTACCTCCAAATATTTTGTCAAAGGCAGCACCTCCTACATGTAGTTGCGGTATAAGTCCTTTTCGTTTTTCAGAACCTTGAGCTTTAGATTTTTTTTGCCAATTTTCTTTAAGAGATTGGTCTATATCATAATTTATATAATCTTCTATAGACATATAATCTGGTGCTCTATAGTCAAAATCACCAATTTTTTTGGTAAAAATATACTGATTTGTCTCAGGGTCATATTCTATATCAGATTTGATATTTGAAGGTGTATTTAGATACATATTATTTTCATTATCCTGATTAGGAAAAGAACTTTCATCATCATTAAAAGGATAAGGTAAATCAACAACTGAATCATTAGACAAAGTATCAACATTTGAAGTGTCGGGAGGGAATAGCAAATTTGTATAATAATTGTCGTTTATACTGGCATTTGATATAAGTACAAAAAACAATAATAATATTAGATATAATTTAAGTATATATTTAGTAAGATTTGCCAAAATTTTTTAATATAATAGTGTAACTAAATTTAATATTATCAAAAAAAAAAGAAATATTAAATTAGATAAGTTATAATGATTATAGATTTTGTAAAGCTTGTTTAATTAATTGTTCTACTGATAAAGGAGTATCGGTTTTTTTAATAACCTTATTAATAGCTTTTTCAGCAGCATTTTTAGAGAAACCTAATCTCACTAAGGCAGATAACGATTCTTCTTTATTTGTATTGTATAAGGAAGTAGAAATATCCTCTTCCTGTATTCCTTTTTCTGAAAGTTTATCCTTTAAGTCAACAATAATTCTTTGTGCTGATTTATTACCAATTCCTTTAACAGATTGAAGAGTAGCTACATCTTTATTAAGTATTGCATTAACAACTTCATTAGGAGACAAGGAAGAGAGTATCATTCTTGCTGTATTTGCTCCTACACCTGATACAGAGATAAGATGCCTAAAAAGTGTTCTTTCTTCTTCTTCTGTAAAGCCGTATAAAGTAAAACTATCTTCACGAACTACAAGATGAGTAAAAAGTTTACATTTTAAGTCATCTTTTAATTTGGAATAAGTATATAAAGAAATATTAATAAAATATCCTATTCCATTGCAATTTATAATAATATAAGTTGGTTTTTTTTCAATCAACTTACCTTCAATATGTGTAATCATAATATTTTAAATATTTAGTGTCCTGCTTTTATATAAAATCCAAGTGCTATTGGCTATTGGCTTATTGGCTATTAGCTTATTTATAAGATTATTAATCATTTTCTGTTCTTTATTTAGTAATTCAAATGCTGATTTCAATATTTCTTCTGAAATAAATTGTTGGTTCTTCGGTAAAATGTGTGGGGGAAATGTTATAAGGAAATAGGGGAAATAAGGGATATAAAAAAATAAGTTATTCAATTTATACACTTATACCTTTATACCTTATACCTTATATCCTTATATACATATACACCTAACATATTTCTTTATCCATAAAAAATACCGAAGAGCCAAATTGTTTTATATATTTTTTAACGTTAGAATTATATTTTAATTGTTTTTGGCTATTATAAATTTTAAGGAATGTATTTTTATACTAAATCGTTTACGTCTGGAGTTTTAAAAAGAATTAATAAAAATTATCTGTATATAATTTAATTTTTTTTTGGTAAGTTTGTAAAATAAACGAAAACCTGTGTTGAGATCTGTTTCAGTATTTGTTTATATAGATATTGCCAGTAAGCATAAAATAATATACTACTACTATTATGATGGGAAACATATTCAATAAATATTTTCTGAATGATTTTGTAAATAAATTTAAAAAAAATCTTTTAGCAGAAATAAATAAACTCGAAATTATCGATGCTACCAATATAATTCAATTGATAGATAGACTCAAGGATAAATTCACAATTGGACCTTTAGTTCTAAAAAATCCCATCCCTTCTGAACCAAGGGAAACAACAAGAGATAAAATAAATGAATGGGGAGGAGCTTGTAGACAAAAGGTATTTGAAATTGATGTTACAATACCTTTTGATGGGAATAGTCAACTTTTTGACTGCCACCCGTCAACATCGACTATTGTTTATCTTGACAAAAATGTCCGTATAAATTCAAATAGTGTAAGTACAACAATTATTCTTGATGATTTAGACACAAATAAATATCAATCACAAATTGGAAAAATAGTTTCCGATTTATCTTCAAATATTCCAAGAGTCAATGATGAAATAGCACCTTGGAATGATGGACTGGAAAACTATATCAAGCAGTTACTTGAACAAAGGAAAGGAGTAGTTTCAAAAAAGTTTGATTTTATGGAAAAAATTGGATTAAAAGTTAATCCAAAATCAGATGATTTTATGATTCCGCCACCTGTCGCAAAAAAACCTATTCCAACGCCTGTATCTGAAACTACGAAAAATGTCAAAAAAGAAATAGTTCCAATCTTACAAGAGGACGTTTATAAGGATATAAAAAAAGTACTTTATAATGTTGGAAAAGCCATAGAAAAAAAACCATCAATATATTTAAAGAAACACGAAGAAGACCTTAGAGATATTTTCCTTTTATTCCTTGAAACCCGATACGATTCTACAAGTGGTGTTGGCGAAGCATTTAATAAAAAAGGTAGAACAGATATTTTATTGAAGTTTGCTAACGATGGAACCAATCTATTTGTAGCCGAGTGTAAGTTCTGGAAAGGACAAAAAAAACTACTTGAAGGAATTGACCAACTACTTGGTTATTTAACACACAGAGATTCTAAAACCGCACTTATAGTTTTTGTTGACCAAAAGGAATTTACATCTGTTATCAATACACTAAAAGTTGAAATAAAGCAGCATCCACAATTTAAGCGACACATAAATGATAATTATGAATCTTCATTCAGTTATGAATTTTCTTTACCTGATGATTCACAAAAAATAATTCATTTAGAGGTAATGCTTTTTCATTTTCCTAATATCCGTTAAATATGAATAATTTGTTTAAAATACTAGAACAGACAAAATGTCAGCTGGTAACAAAAACTATATACAATAAGGATTTTAGTCAAAAAATGTATGAAAATATAAATAATTAACTCACCTGCATAATAAATAAACAAAATTTATTTTATATAGATATTACCAACCATTTATAAAACATGAAAAAAACAATGTTCGAACAAGTAAAAACTAAGAAATGTAAATACAAGTTATTGATTTTCTTTCTGATTGTAATAACTTTATTTATGATTTCAGCAATTCTGTTTTTTAAAGTTAACGAAAATAATCCTTGGACTAATCTCCCGAAAATATTTCCACCTTTGATATTAGCTTCTGGAATTTATTTATGGCAACAAGTAAGATATTATTTTTCTGTATTCAAAAAATATAATGGGACTGTTTTCAACGTCCACCCAAAACGAAAAAGAATTCAAAAACCAGAAAAGGTAGAACTAATTACTTTTAAAAATAGAATTATATATCGACAAAAGAATAAACCATTATATGAAGGAGAAATTACCTTAGATATAATAAATCTTAGGTATGGTAAAGGATTTCATAATAATACTTTCACCAGTGGTGAAAAAATAAATGAAAATATGGATACACAAGAATCAAAAAAAGATCAAAATGATTACGCTAAATCTGATCAATTTGGTTTCTCCCAGTTCATAGTTTCTAAAGATAAAATCTTTGTTGAACATCCTTATATTAGGCCAAAAGAGAATCATCCTCCTTATGGTGAAATTCTTTATCAGGCATCTATTTGGTTGAAAGAAACATAAAAAAAGCAATACTGACACATACGTTATCAAAAATACTTTTTTATTTATTATCTACCCCTCCACAATCCTAATTTCCTCCTCATTCAATCCATACAACTCATAAACCATTTCATCAATTTTATTTTCCGAATGTTCTATTGCTCGATGGAGTTGCTGGCGATGGATTTTAAGTTTTGTGATTTGTAGTTCTTTGTTAATTATTCATTATCAAAGTTTTTATAACCAATTCTTTTTCTTGGCTTTTCTTCTATTTTATTTTGATGTAAAGCATCAATTTTATCAAGTAAAAATTTGAATACCTTATTAATTTTATCATCTAAAATTTTGATCTCAGAATGGATGTCTTGATTTTTAATTAACAATGCTCTGTATTTTGCAAAAGCTCTCATAATGTCAATGTTAATAGAAATTGCTTTTTTAGAACGTAATACTGACGAAAGCATTGCTACTCCTTGTTCGGTAAATACTAATGGATTTACGCTTGAATGCTTCAAACTAGATAAGCGGTCACAATTTGTTACCAGTTGTTCCTTTTCTTCTCTGGTAAGTTGAAACATAAAGTCATCAGGAAATCTATCAATATTTCTTTTTACTTGCTGTTTTAATACTTTTGTTTCAGTTTCATATAATGCTGCTAAATCAGTGTCAACCATTACTTTATAAGCACGAAACTCAAATATTAAAGATTGGTAATCAGCTTTTACTAAAGTTCTTTCCATATTGTTAATTTAATAACCGGTCACATATTGTGACCACTTAGTTAAATATATAAAATTGCAAAATTATTCTTTATTCTCCACAACCCTAATTTCCTCCTCATTCAATCCATACAACTCATAAACCATTTCATCAATTTTATTTTCCGAATGTTTTATGGCTCTTTGTAATTGCTCTTGTTGAGTTTCAAGATTTGATTTATGAAGTTCTTTGTTGAGATATAAAAGATTATCAACTAATTGGACTATTGTGTCGTGGATTTGCTTTTCTTTGGGATTTGAAAAATTTATTTCTGGAATTGGAAATTTACGAAAAACTAACACCCCAATATCAACACCAACACCTCTTTTTTTACCATTTTGATTAAACCAAAATTCACCTGCTTTAGAATTTAATAAACCAAGTAAAATTTTCAAATTATATTTTTCTTCTTTCTGAATAATAACTGAAAATGAAAAACCAACATAATACTGTTCATTATCATAGCAAAATTTTGGTTTAGAAAACATTCCTTTGCAAATCAGTTTTGGACTTTCAAAATATTTTTGTTTTCTTGTACGATGTAAACCATAAGGTTTGTTTGAAGAAGTGATAAATTCCTTTAATCTATCTAAATGATTTTTTAAATTAGGGTACTCATTGTTTTTTATTTTTTCTCTTGTAGCTTTATCTGTATAAAGTAGATATTCATTATCAAACTTAATAGAATATCTGTCAACATTATTTGTATTCAAATATCTTTTTACGACTGATTTTTCTTCGTCAGTTAAATCTAATTTTTTTATTTCATCTTTTGATAATACAAATATGCCTTCACCTACTTTAAAATTATCTTTGTTTCTTGATTTTTCTAATGCTTTAAATGAAATTTTGTCAGTTGCCTCTACACATCCTTGCGAAACTTCGTAAAGTTTTCCTAATTCTATTGTATTTATAAAAATATCATTTATTTTTTCAAAAGATATTTTTTCATCCAAACTAAATATTTCACTATTCTTTATTTGAATTGCAGTATTTTGATCTATTGTATCTGTAAAAGTAGATATGTCAACTTTAATATAATTACAAATGATATTTTTATTGGTATTAGTTTTAGAATAAATATGTATCATATGTCTACCACTTACACTCTCAAAAATCTTTATTTTATCAAAATCAATAACTGTTGTGAAAGCTAAATTTTCTCTAACTCTTTTTATTAATTTAGTCGCACCTGTGCTTTTAATCCAATAACTATTTGTTATAAAACCAATAATTCCATTAGTTGTTACTATATCAATTGCTTTGTGTAGAAAATAGTACCAAAAATCCATTTTCCCTTGATGGTATTTACCATATTCTGAAATATTTACAGTTTCAAAAATTTCTTTATTACCTCTTTCCTTTAAGTAAGGCGGATTCCCAATAACTACATCAAAGCCCTGATTTTCAAAAATTTCAGGAAATTGCTTTTTCCAGTCAAAAGCATTAATTTTTTTTATTTGTTCAGGAAATAATGTTGCCTGTGTATCATAAAAATCTGTTCCTATCAAAGAGTTACCGCATTTAATATTTTTGTTAAGCGACGGCAGAACACGTTCATTAAAAAGCGAAAGTTGTGTGTTTATAGATGCTTTTGTCTCTCCTTCAAGTTCTTTGAGCAAGAGATTAAGTTTTGTTACTTCAACTGCCTGTGAATCAATGTCAACGCCGTAAATATTGTTTAATAATATTCTTTTTTTCTCACCAGTTGTCAGGTTTCCATCAGGTGTAAGCGGTGTGTTTTTTTTATTTTCAAAATTTTTATCTGTATAATATTTCAAATGATAATCAAGTAAATATTGGTAAGCACCAATAAGGAAAGAACCTGAGCCACAGGCAGGGTCGCATATTTTAATTTTTTCAATCTGTTTTGGCGTTTTATTTTTTATAAGTTTGCCAACAGTGTTTTCAACAATATAATCAACAATATAATTTGGTGTATAGTAAACACCTCCGGCTTTTCTTACTTCAGGTTTTTCTTCAATTTTTGCATAATGTCCGGGAGTTAAACGTATTGTCTTACCGAGAAAACGTTCATAAACATGTCCAAGAATATCAACAGGAAACACAGAAAATTCATAAGGTGAATCAGGATAATAAAGTTGCGTAATAATATTTTTTACTACTTTATTGTCAAGAGAGAGTGTTTGTGTAAGTTTATCTTTTTTAAAATCAAAAAGTCCGGAATTATATTTTTTGTCTGCTTTGTCAAAAATTTCACATAAATTTTTATAATAATTTTCTTTTTCAAAAACATTTTTCAATCTGCCGTATTTTTCTATATTTCTATCTTCGCAAATTCTCAAAAAAATGATTCTGTCTATTGTTTTCTGGACTGCATAATTGATTTCATCTTCTGTAAGTTGTTTGTTTCTTAAAGCAAAATTTACAGCAAGATATTTACGCCATGTTTCAATTTCTTTAAGAAATTCATTATCAACAGTTGTTGTGCCTCTTTTTTTAACATCACTTTGTATATATTTATCAAAACTACCTTTTAGTAATTGTTTTTTTGCAAATGTCTCGTATATAAAATCAAATTCCTTGATATAATCAGTGTATGTCATATATTTTATACGACATACAGAAGCTTTATCTTTTAGGTTTGGTTTTTTGTTACAGTCATAAATAGCAAATTCCTCAAAATCAGTAACAATAGATATAGCAAGTTTAGCGCTCCATCCATATCTTCTCACCTGATAAGCAGGCAGGATATCTCCTTTTATATTTACAGATGGTTTTTTTGCTTCTACAAAAAATTTTTTTGTCCCGGCAAGGGTAAAGCAATAATCAGGAGCTTTTGTTGCTTCTCCAACTTTTATTTTGTCTTCAAGTATTACATCTCTGTATGCTTCGGAATTTCCTTGTTTGTTGTAAATATCCCAGCCAAGTGCCTCAAAAAAAGGGTCAATATAATCGGCACGTGTTTGTGTTTCGTTGTAAATGCCTTTTTTGTATTGCTCAATATGTTCTCCAAAACGTTCAATTAATTCTGCAATTTTATTTTTTGCAATTTCTTTGTCAGTCATTTTTATTTTTTTTTCAAATATTATACTTCTTAAATTTTCATAAAATTTTTTGCTAAAATTACACCTTTTATTATTGTAATAATTTTAAATCACCAAATTTTTTTAAAAAAATTAACTATTTTTCCCTAAATTTAGATTTTTTAAAATTCAATAAAATAATATATTATTTTTGAATATTTTCTTTATCAATAACGAAAAATCCCGAAAGGGATTTAATTTGAATAACCATAGGTGCAACCTATGGTATTAACCAATCATATTAACATCAATCAGGCGGTTGCCTGATTGAATAGAAAAACAATTATTATGTCAGTTTTATTCAACCCTTTCAGGGTTGTTTGAAGGATTATTATTTACTT
>CAZZDX010000028.1:0-16992 GCA_964653185.1 uncultured Bacteroidales bacterium | reverse complement strand
ACTAAATACTTATCAAAACTACTCATTTTATTTGTGAGATTGCCCGTTAAATACAGAATTTGCTATTTGATAAGTTGTAAAACATAAAATAAAAAATGACAAAAATCACAGCTTCAGATGTAAATAAATTAAGACAAACTACAGGAATAGGTATAATGGATTGCAAAAAAGCTCTCGTTGAATCTGACGGAAATTTTGAAAAAGCTATTCTCTATTTAAGGAAAAAAGGCAAAAAATTAGCTGAAAAACGAGCCGGTAAAGAAGCAAAACAAGGTATTGTTATAGCTAAAACATCACAAGATAATAAAAAAGTTGTATCTATAATGCTTAATTGTGAAACTGACTTTGTAGCAATGAATCAGGAATTTAAAAATTTGGCAAACACTATCCTTGATAAAGCATTATCAGAAATGCCTAAATCTATTGACCAATTAAAATCTTTAACTATCAATGAAAAAACTATTGCTGATATTATATTAGATAATATAGGAAGAACAGGCGAAAAAATAGAACTGTCAAAATATGAATATATTGAAGCATCAAAAACATTTGCCTATAATCATCAGGGAAACCGACTATCAGCAATTATTGGATTAAATAAAAATAATATTGACAGTATTGACAATATAGCAAAAGAAATAGCTATGCAAATAGCAGCTATGAACCCTGTTGCAATAGATAAAAATGATGTATCTTCTAAAATTATTGAAAATGAAATAGAAATAGGCAAAGAACAAGCAAGAAGAGAAGGTAAACCTGAAAAAATGGTAGAAAAAATTGCTATGGGTAAACTAAACAAATTTTATCAGGAAAATACTTTGCTAAATCAAAAATATATTAGAGATAATAAAAAAACTATACGACAATATCTTACTGAAAATGATAAGGATTTAACTGTTACTGACTTTAAACGACTTATGCTAAAAGAATAAAATTTTTATAAAATCTGTCAAAGTCATGCAGTTGCCTGACCTGACAGAGTTTTAAGAGAAATGATATATCTCAAAGATACATTTAATTCCTCACTGATTTATATATTTTTTCATTGTTATCTGATTAAATTTAATATTATTATAGTTATCGTTTATCAGGCAATTGCCTGATAATATTTCGCTCCTACGGAGCTTAATATTGCGGTTATTACTATGTTCTATAAACATTACACTCCTAACGGAGTTTAGAAAATAGTCCGTCAGCTGACAGACGAAATGTTTATAGAAAAATGTATCCAACAAAAATATAGCCCCGTAGGGGCGAAATATTCATCAAAATATTATCAATAGGGCGTTTTATCATTCTAAATTATTTTTAGTCGGATAGTAGTGATATTTTTTTAATTCCTGCCAAAATTTCATAATATCACTTCTTTTTTTCCCTTTTATAGTTGAGTAGTAATAATCCCGAAATGACTTATATAATTTTTTTGAATTAAAATTATAAAGTGAATAGTTATAATTCAATATAATTATTATTTTTGTCAGATAACAATTTTTAATTATTAAAACTATGATTACAAAAGAACAAATAAAAGAATTAAATAAGCGATTAGAAGCTTTGAGGGGGTTTCTTTGACATTGATAAAAAATTAAAAGAAATATCCGAAGAAGAACTTATAATACAATCTTCTGATTTTTGGAACAAGCCCAAAGAAGCTAAAGAAATTTTGAAAAATATTAAAATAAAAAAAAACTGGACTACTGGTTTTGAAAATGGGAAAAATAGCTATGAAGACCTTAATGTTATTTATGAACTTTTTAATGAAAAAGGAGCTAGTGAAGAAGATCTTTGTAAGCAATATGAATATAGTTTAAAACTTATTGAGGACTTGGAATATAAAAAAATGCTCGGACAGAAAGAAGATATTCTTGATGTTATTTTAAATATTAATTCCGGAGCAGGTGGCACAGAAAGTCAGGATTGGGCAGAGATGCTTATGAGAATGTATATTCGTTATGGAGAAAGAAATAATTATAAAGTTAAAATATTAAATATACGAGAGGGCGATGTAGCAGGAGCGAAATCTGTATCATTAGAATTTGACGGCGAATATGCTTATGGATATTTAAAAGGAGAGAGCGGAGTTCATCGTTTGGTTCGACTATCACCTTTTGATTCAGCACACAAACGACATACTTCTTTTGCTTCTGTATATGCTTATCCGGTAGTTGATGAAAGTATAGAAATAGATATTAATCCTGCTGATATAACATGGGATACATTTCGCTCAAGTGGACCTGGCGGACAAAATGTAAATAAAGTTGAGACAGCAGTACGTTTAAAGCATGCACCATCAGGGATAATAGTTGAATGTCAGGAAACGCGTTCTCAACAGCAAAACAGAGAAAAGGCAATGCAGATGCTTAAGTCCCAACTTTATGAGATAGAATTAAGAAAGAAAAAACAAGCTATGGCAGAAATAGAAAATTCAAAGAAAAAAATAGAATGGGGCTCACAAATTCGTAATTATGTTATGCAGCCATATAAATTAGTTAAAGACCTTCGCACAGACATTGAGACATCTAATGTAAATGCTGTATTAGATGGGGACTTAGAAAAATTTATAAAAGCTTATTTAATACAATTTGGCGGAAAATAAATTATCTATTTATCTAAATCTAACTTAAAAAATGAAACAAAACAAAAATGAAAAGATAAGATGTTTTGTTGCCATAGATTTACCACAAAAAAATATTAACAGAATCAAAAATATCCAAAAAACAATAAAAGAAAAAAATCTCTTTACAGGAAAATTTACAAAACCTGAAAATTTACATCTGACTCTTAAATTTTTAGGAGAAATAGATGAAGAGAAAATTAAAAAAGTTAAAAAAAGATTAAAAAAAATTAATTTTGATAATTTTGAAGCACAACTCGGAAATGTTAATGTGTTTTCTAAAAATTTTATTAAAATTGTTTGGATAAAATTAAACGGGAAATCTTTACTTGAATTACAAAAAAAAATAGATGATAATTTAGATGACTTATTTAAGCCGGAACAAAGATTTATGAGTCATATAACAATTGCAAGAGTAAAAGATGTTAAAAATAAAGAAACTTTAATTGAATTTCTGAAAAATATAAAAAATAAAGAAGATAAATTTAAAATCAACAAATTTTTCTTAAAAAAATCAGAACTGTTTCCCGAAGGACCAATTTATAAAAATATTGAAGCATTTAATTTAAAAGCACTAAATAGTGAAATCCTCTAATGAAAATTTGATTACGGATTTTAATCTGATTAATTCGTAATAGTATAAATTTTTATAAAATATATATTATCAGCCCCGCCTTTTAAGGCGGGGGACAAGGATAAGAGCACGATAGCCTCTGCGAAATTTTGAATTTTAAGTATTTTTAATGTAATTTTGCTTTTAAAAAATTATTTTCAATGAGCGATCAAATAAAACATGAGTGTGGTATAGCACTTATCAGGTTGTTAAAACCTCTTGAATACTATGCATCAAAATATGGCACTTCGTCGTATGCTTTAAACAAACTCTATTTATTAATGGAGAAGCAACGTAATCGCGGACAAGATGGAGCAGGTATTGCCTGTATTAAGTTTGATATAAAGCCAGGTAACAAATATATTAGTGTAATTCATTCAAATTCCTCTGACCCTATAAGAGATATTTTTAATAACATTTATAATCAGATTGAAACTGTATGCAAAGGAAATTCAAAGCGATTAAACGATGTAAACTGGCTAAAAAAAGCCGCTGAATTTACCGGAGAACTTTATTTGGGGCACCTGCGTTATGGAACATTTGGCAGAAATGGAATTGAAGATTGTCATCCTTTTGTAAGAGAGAATAACTGGATGACAAAAAATTTAGTGATAGCAGGAAATTTTAACTTAACAAATGTTGATGAACTTTTAAAGACCCTTATAAATATTGGTCAGCACCCAAGAGAGACCTCTGATACTGTAACAATTTTAGAAAAAATCGGTTATTCCCTTGATAAAGAAAATGATAAATTATACAAAAATTTTAAGCAAAAAGGTTTTACAAAAAAAGAAATCTCTCCTCTTATTGCTAAAAATATAAACATACAAAATATACTTCATAACTCTTGTAAACATTGGGATGGAGGATATGTTATAGCTGGTTTGCTTGGACATGGAGATGCTTTTGTGCTTAGAGACCCAACAGGTATAAGACCTGTATTTTATCATATTGATGATGAAGTTGCTGTGGTTGCTTCTGAACGTCCTGCTATTCAAACTGTCTTTGATGTGCCTGTTAATACCATAAAAGAAATAAAACCGGGCAATGCTTTAATCATTAAAAAAACTGGAGAAATAAAAGAATATTTATGCAAAAAACCATGTATAAGAAAATCCTGCTCTTTTGAAAGAATATACTTTTCACGAGGTACTGATACGGATATTTATAAAGAAAGAAAAAAATTAGGGAAATTCTTAGTCCCTTCAATACTTAAAAGCATAGATTATGACATTAAGCATACTGTCTTTTCTTACATCCCAAATACCGCTTCTTCTGCTTTTTATGGATTAATTGAAGAAATAACTTCTTTTTGTGATAAAATAAAAAAAGACAAAATTATTCAACTCGGAAATAATATTACACCGAAAAAACTTGAAGAAATTTTATCTTTAAACATTCGTATTGAAAAAATTGCTATTAAAGATGCCAAGTTAAGAACATTTATTACACAAGATAACCAACGCAACGGCTTAGTGTCTCATGTTTATGATATTACTTATGGATCTATTAAAAAAAATGTTGACAATCTTGTCGTAATAGACGATTCTATTGTAAGAGGAACAACTTTAAAGCAAAGCATTTTAAATATCCTTGATAAATTAGAACCCAAAAAGATTATTATTGTTTCTTCTGCTCCTCAAATTCGTTATCCTGATTGCTATGGCATTGATATGTCAAAATTAAATGATTTTATTGCTTTCAAAGCTGCTATTGAACTGCTAAAAGATACCAAACAGGGTAATATTATAAATGAAGTATTTAATAAATCAAAAGCCCAGGAAAATTTCCCAAAAGAGAAGATGATTAACTATGTAAAAGAAATTTATAAGCCATTTACTCCGGAACAAATATCTGAAAAAATCAGCGAACTGCTTACTCCTAAAAATGTTAAGGCAAAAGTTCAAATTGTTTTTCAATCTATAGAAGATTTACATATTGCTTGCCCTAATGACAGCGGCGATTGGTATTTTACAGGCAATTATCCTACGCCGGGAGGAAACAAAGTAGTAAATAAGGCATTTTTAAATTATATCAAAGGCAAAGATAAAAGAGCATATTAAAACATAATAGCTATAGTAAGAATGTCTAAAAAGCTATCTTTTTTTAAACACAGGAAATTTACGAACAATCAACGATTTTATAAGTAAAATATTTACCCCGTTGGTTAAATAACCTACGGGGTTTATATAAAAAAGGTTTATACAAACTGGCATTACCGCCAAACAATATCAACTTTCAGGCAATTGATAAATTTTGTATATTTGCATTATGAATAAATTTTATGAAATACAATCACCAACTGATACATTATTTGACAATAAAGTTGAGTTATTACCTTCTGTAACTGAATTGTTTGAATATGAATTAGCATATCTGGAATATAAAACTTTACCTGAAAATGATTATCTTGAAAGAACTGCTTATGCTAAAAGTTATAAAGGAGAAAAAACATTACATTTTTTAAAATATTCTGAAATACCTGATTCTGTTACAGCAAATCGTTCTGCTGCAACAAATTCATACTTTAAAAATGGACTTTTTTCAACGGGATATGCAACACATAGTCTTTTCCCATATCGCGGAAAATTTCATCCGCAATTGATTAAAGGACTTATTAATATACTCGGAATAAAAAAAGGAGAAATAATTATTGACCCAATGGCAGGAAGCGGAACAACAAACATAGAAGCCGCTTTGATGGGAATTAATTCGTATGCAATAGATATTAGTCCTTTTTGTCAGTTAATGACAAAAACGAAATTTGACGCATTAACTATTAACATTGACCTTTTAGAAACAACAAATTTAAATTCGACTGAATTATTTACTTTTTTTAAAAAGAAAAATATTCTAAAAAAAATCAAAGATATTGATGAAGAAAAAAGTAAGATATATCATCTTGCATTTTTGGCATATCTTGACGCATTAGGTTACTCAAAAAGAGTAGTCCGTTCTAATCACAAACAATTATTTGACAAAGTTTTAAACCGTTATGTTGAAACTGTAAAAAATATTCTTAAAAATCAATACCATCACAAAGAAAAGCTTGGAAATGTTAAAATTTTAAAAGAGTCAGATGCATTAAACATTGAATTATCTAATAATTCAGTGGATGGAATAATTACTTCACCACCATATTCATTTGCTATTAATTATGTTGAAAATGATAAAGACCAGTTAGAATATCTTGGATATGACACAAAACAACTTCAAAGCAAACTTATTGGTTTAAAAGGTAAAACAAAACAAGAAAAGTTAGAAACCTATTTTAAAGATATGGATAAATTTTGTGGCGAGGCATCTCGGATTTTGAAAAAAAATAAATATTTTGTCATAATTATTGGTTCAAACACAAATCAGACCGGGGGAATTCGGTTGGAAGAAACTGTAATTAATTCAGCAAAAAAATATGATATGCCATTAGTAAAAAGTATTTTAAAGCCAATTAAAGGAATGAGAAATATAATGAAAGAAGAATATGTTTTAATATTTGAAAAGAAATAAGATGAATAAAACAACAGAAAATAAATTTCAAACAGTAATAAAAAAAAATACTTTTTATTTTTTCAATCCGAAATTTGAAGAAAATTACGAAGGATATATCAATTCTTTAAAAGAAACTTTGTTGAATGTTAGAAATCGTATTGAAACAGAAGGATTTAAAAAAGGAATTTTTGAAGAACTTATTTCAGAAAAAGAAAATGGACTAAGAGCTTTATTAGCATTATCAGGTTTTTCAAACGAATATCTTAAAAGATTAACAACCATAATAAGAATTGTTGACTATCCTGAATTAAATAAACTCGTATATAAAGAAAAGTGGTATAATGAAACTAATCCTGAAAATATCAATGAATGGTCTGATAGCACGATTCTTAAAATGATTAAAAAAAATAAATATTTTAGAAAAGGGCTAATAAATATTTTCTTTGAAGGTGCATCTATTCCTTTTCTGGCTGATACTATTCCTCTTTTTGAATTAAAAAAACTCAGTATTTCAAAACTAAAATTTGAAATACCTGAAATGATAGATACTTTAATACGATACAAGGAAAAAGGAAGCTATTCCGGTAAAAAACAAAATAATCCTGAAATTCTTGTTGAAGAAATATTAAATAAGCTCAATATTCCATTTGAAACAGGTGATTTGAATGAATTAATTGATAATGCTCCTGACAATAAAAGAACTATGGATTTTATTATTCCTAATAAAAAAAATCCGATAATTATTGCGGAAAGTTCATTCCTCGCTACAACTTCATCAGGGCAAGGAGATAAATCAAAAACAGAGATTTCAATTGACAGTTTAATAAAAAGACATTATCCAAAAGCAAAATTTATTGGTTTTGTTGATGGTATTGGTTGGTATGTTCGTAAAGGAGATTTAAAAAGGATGGTAACTGCTTACGAAGATGTTTTTACTTTTCATAATGATGAATTAAAACGATTTGAAAAACTTTTAATTGAAACTTTTAAAAAATGATTGAAAAATACATAAATAATATTATGCAAGGTGATTGTCTAGAATTATTTAAAAACATTCCTGACAATTCTGTTGATATGACTTTTGCAGACCCACCTTTTAATTTAAAGAAAAATTATAATGGTTATAGTGATAGTTTAAAATTTCAGGAATATTTAAATTGGTGTGAAAAGTGGATTTATGAAATGGTTAGAGTTACAAAACCAACAGGTTCAATTTTTTTGCACAATATTCCTAAATGGTTAACATATTATGCAACTTTTTTAAATGAATTTGCATATTTTAAACATTGGATTTCATGGGATGCCCCAACTGCCCCAATGGGAAAATCATTACAACCAGCTCATTACGGAATACTATTTTATGGAAAGGAAGAAAAAGGAACAAAAATTAATGAATTAAGATATCCGCACAAACGAGACAGAAAACAAGGTTTCTTATTGAAAGATTATGGAGGGAAAAAAGATAAGTTACATCCTTTCGGACCTTTAGTTTCTGATGTATGGACAGATATTCACAGAGTTAAACACAATAAAAACAGAGATCAACATCCTTGTCAGTTACCTATTCATTTGTTGGACAGAATAATTCTTTTATCAACAGAGGAAAATGATATTGTTTTAGACCCTTTTTCAGGAACAGGAACAACTGCTATTTCTGCAAAAAGATTAGGCAGAAATTACATAGGTTTTGAATTAGACCCTTTTTATGTTGATATTTCTAAAGAAAAATTAAAAAATACCGAAGCAAATTATAAACTTGGCGAAACTTGGGTAAGCTTCTACCTTAAAAATATTGTTACTATAAAAAATAAAAACTGGGACTCATTAAAAAAATATTTTAACGTTCCAGAACCTATGAAAACAATTGACTATAAAAAAATAAAACTAATTAACAAAAAACTAATTCCAGATGAAAATGACATTGTATCAAAAATTAATGGAAAAAAGGTTGGGAAAGTTAATCTACAGAAAGAAAAAATATTAAAAAAAGAAACTTCCATTTTGCAAGCACATCCCGATTTTCCACATTTGCCATCACACGACAGAAAAAATCGGAAAGAGATTGCAATAACGCAATGACAGAAAAAGTACGAAAAACTAAACTTTCAATGCTTTTAACAAACACAGGAAACTTACGAACAATCAACGATTTTATGAACAAAATATTTATATAAAAATAAAGGGTTTAGACAAACTGCCATTACCGCCAGGCAATATCAACTTTCAGGCAATTGATAAATTTTGTATATTTGCATTATGAATAAAAAAGAAAATTATATTATCACACTGATAAAAAATAAGATTCATAATAAAAATCCTAATGCAGAGATTATTTTGTTCGGTTCACACGCTCGTGGTGAAGCTAATAATGAATCCGACTGGGACATCTTGATATTATTAAATAAATTACAGATAGACAGATATACAGAAAAAAAATACAGAGAAGAACTTTTTGATATTAAATTAGAAATAGGTGAGCCAATTTCTACATTTGTATTTTCAAAATTTGACTGGGAAACCAAACATTCTATAACTCCATTATATCACAATATTAAACGAGAGGGAATTATTTTGTAACTTTGCAATATGAATGACTTTATAAATAAAATAATAACAGGTGATAGTTTTGAAGTTTTAAAACAGATGACATCAAACTCTGTTGATTTAGTTGTTACTTCACCACCATATTTTCAACAAAGAGATTATGGAAATGGTAATTCTGGCATAGGTAATGAACAAACAGAAAAACAATATCTTGAGAATTTGTTAAATATTTTCTTTGAAAGTGTCAGAGTTACTAAACCAACAGGGACTATTGTTTACAATCTTGGAGATAAATATAAAAATGGTGGTTTATTATTAGTTCCTTATAGATTTGCAATTCAAGCCATAGAAAGCAAAAAAGTATTTTTAATAAATGACCTGACCTGGATAAAATTAAATCCTACACCAAGACAAGATACAAAAAAACTGATTTCTTCAACTGAACCGTTTTTTATTTTTGCAAAATCAAAAGATTATTATTTTAATCTGGAAAATTTTTTATCCCACTTAGACGAATTAAATAAAAGGGATTATAATAAACCATCCTCTAAATTAGGGAAAAAATATTTTCAATTGATTGAAAATTCAGATTTGAATGATGTTGAAAAATCAAAAGCAATTAAAGAGTTACAAAACGCAATAAATGATGTAATTAAAGGCGAAATAGTGAGTTTTAGAATGAAAATAAGAGGAATTCATAAACTTGCATATGGTGGACAAGCAGGAGGTAGAAATAATCAAATAATTAATGCTGGATTTACAATTATTAGAATTAATGGTAAAAAATTAAAAAAAGATATTATTGAAAGTCCTGTTGAATTTACGCAGGGAAATGATCATCCGGCAGTTTATCCAAAATATATAATTCAAGAATTAATAAAATTTTTAACCAAAGAAAATGATATAGTTTTAGACCCGTTTTGTGGTAGTGGCACAACTTGTATCGTAGCGAAAAAATTAAACAGAAGCTATATTGGAATTGAGATTAACCCTGAATATGTTAAACTATCAAAAGAAAGAATTGAAAAAGAAACAACAAATCATAAACAGTTAGAATTTTTTGTATGAAAGAAAGAGAAATTTTAGAAAAGCATTTTAAAATTGCAAAGGAACAGTCATCAAAAATAATTAAAGAAACTACTGATTTAATCCGAAAAGATATAGACGTATTAATAGATAAAATTGAAAGCAATAAATCTCTTGTTTCAGCACTTGTAACAAGTATTATTAAGAAAATAACAACACCAGAACAAGATATTAGGTTACATAGAACAGATTTTAATGGTGGTTATTCTGCCCGTTCACTTGATACGCAAGTAACAGCAATATTTTTTAAACAACATTTCCCAAAATATGCCAATAAAGAAACTGCATTTTTAACTCTTGCTACAAGAGAAAAAATAAAATGGGATAAAAGAAATGGGAAAAATCTAAAAATTAGAAACAAAGAACTAAAAAACAGTTATCTGAATATTTTTGATAATATTGAAAATAAAGGAATAAATCCAGAAATTTATCTAAATTATCTATTAACTAAATTAATTAAATTAACTAAAAACAATGAATTAATTTTTAAAAAAGTTAAAAGCAGAAAAACAGGTATTTTAAATATTAATCTAATTTTACAAATGCTTACAGAGCATTTTGGCATTAATCTTGGTTCACGCCTTCCTGTTGTTGCAATTTATTCAATATATCAAAATTTAATACCTGTTTTAAAGAGGTATGAAAGAAAAAAATTAATTAATTTACAAGTCCATACTTCTTCTGACAAAAAAGGATTTGGAGATATTGAAATTTATACCCTTGATGATAAACCATTTGAGATTGTAGAAATAAAACATAACATACCAATAGATAAATACTTAATTTTTGACATTGTAAAAAAAACCGAGAATATAGACATTGATAGGTATTACATTCTTACGACTTATCCAAAAGGTTTTGAAAACAAAGAAACTGAAAAAGAAATACAAGATTTTATTTTGGAAGTGTACAAAAATCGTAAACTTGATATAATTGCTAATGGCATATTAACTACATTAAAATATTATTTAAGATTTATAGACGATTACAAACAGTTTCTCAAAACTTATACAGATAACTTGATTAAAGAAGCAAAAAATTCAACTGAAGTAAAAAATTTTCATATCGAAAAATGGAATGAAATAATGGAAAAATATAAATTATAATACACTATAACAAGCACTAATATACTTATCAAAAAAATAATCCTCTAATACTATTATATTTTTATACTTTTGTGTCTTGCCTTTATATACTTTGAGTGATTATATTTTGCACTTCGGCAAGCCCAGTAAAGCCGTAATAAATTACAATTATTCATAGTCATTTGTTCGCTTCGCTCACTGTCATTTATAGTCATTTGGCTTTGCTGTCATTCAGTTGTTTATTGACAATCAATGACAATTAATGACAACTAATGACAATTAATGACAATTAATGACAATTAATGGCTATATGTTAAAATTATAACTGTTTCAGGCAAATTATCTCAAATTATTACGAAGCAGAGTATATATCAATTTTTAATACTTAAATAATGGAAATTACAACAAAATATAACCCGGGACAGACCGAAGACAAATGGTATTCTTTTTGGATTGAAAAAGGATTTTTTAACTCAACACCTGATAATCGCACACCTTACACAATAGTAATACCTCCGCCTAATATTACAGGCGTTTTACACATGGGACATATGTTAAACAATACCATTCAGGATATATTAATTCGTCGCGCCCGTATGCAAAACAAAAATGCCTGCTGGGTGCCGGGAACTGACCATGCTTCTATTGCTACCGAAGCAAAAGTTGTAAATAAACTTAAAGAACAAGGTATTAAAAAACAAGACCTTACAAGAGAAGAATTTTTAAAACATGCCTGGAAATGGAAAAAACAACACGGCGATATTATCCTTGAACAATTAAAAAAATTAGGAGCATCCTGCGACTGGAATAGAACTAAATTTACTATGGACAATAATATGTCTGAATCTGTTATTGATGTATTCATTGATTTATATAATAAAGGATATATCTATCGCGGCGTGAGAATGATAAACTGGGATACAAAAGCTTTAACAGCACTTTCAGACGAAGAAGTTGTGTATAAAGAGATAAATTCAAAATTATATTATCTGCGCTATAAAATAGAAAATACAAATGAATGGCTGACTATTGCAACAACACGTCCTGAAACTATTCTCGGCGATACAGCTATATGCGTTAATCCCGATGATAAAAGATATAAACATCTGAAAAATAAAAAAGCAATAGTTCCTTTGATAAATCGCTCTGTGCCAATAATATATGATGAATATGTTGATAAAGAATTTGGCACAGGTGCCTTAAAAGTAACGCCTGCTCATGATATTAACGACTATAATTTAGGAATTAAATATAAACTTGATGTTATTGACATTTTTAATGATAATGGAACATTAAACGAAAAAGCTCAGTTATATATAGGTAAAGACCGCTTTGCTGTTAGAGAAGAAATTATCAGAGACCTTGAAAAAAATGATTATTTAGTTAAAACAGAAGATTATGTTAATAATATTGGTTTTTCTGAAAGAACTGATGTTATTATAGAGCCAAAACTTTCTACGCAATGGTTTTGTGATATGAAAAAACTTACCAAGCCGGCATTAAAAAATGTTATGAATGATAACATTAAACTTTATCCTGCAAAATTTAAAAATACATATAGCCATTGGATGGAAAATGTTAAGGACTGGTGCATCTCACGCCAGCTATGGTGGGGACACAGAATTCCTGCATATTATTTACCTGATGGAAATTATGTAGTAGCTAAAAACAAACAAGATGCTTTTGATATTGCCAAATCAAAATTTAATATAAAAAATTTAGGTCTTAATGATTTAAAACAAGATCAGGATGTTTTAGATACATGGTTTTCTTCGTGGCTATGGCCTATATCTGTATTTGATGGCATTAGAAAGCCCAATAATAAAGAGATTAAATATTATTATCCAACAGATGATTTAGTTACTGCCCCTGAAATATTATTCTTTTGGGTAGCACGGATGATTATGGCAGGATATGAATATTGTAATGAAAAACCATTTAAAAATGTTTACCTTACCGGAATTGTAAGAGATGAGAAAAAACGAAAAATGTCTAAATCATTAGGAAATTCTCCCGACCCTATTAAGTTAATTAATAAATATGGAGCTGATGGCGTGCGCATAGGAATGCTGTTATGTTCTCCTGCTGGAAATGATTTGCTGTTTGATGAAAAACTTTGTGAACAGGGAAGGAATTTTAGTAATAAAATATGGAACGCTTTCCGTTTGATAAAAGGATGGCAAACAGATGATAAAATAAAACAACCTGCCTTAAACAAAAGAACAATACAATGGTTTGATGCAAAATTAAACCTGACAATTAAAACTATTGATGACCACTTTTCTAAATATCGCTTATCAGATGCTTTAATGTGTGTTTATAAATTTTTTTGGGACGATTTCTGCTCATGGTATCTTGAAATTATAAAACCTGCTTATCAACAATCAATAGACAAAACAACTTATGATGCAACAATAGTGTTTTTTGAAAAAATATTAAAAATTCTTCATGCTTTTACACCTTTTATTACTGAGGAAATATGGCATTTAATAAAGAAAAGAGATGAAAATGACTGTATCATAATATCTCAACTTACAAAGACCGAAAATTTTGACACAAAAATTATTAAACAATTTGAATATGCCAAACAAGTTGTTATTGCAATAAGAAATGTTAGAAAAGAAAAAAATATATCTTTTAAAAATTCCATTGACTTTTTTATTAAAAAAAATAATAATGAACAGCCGGATACAAAATTTGATGAGGTTGTAGCCAAGCTCTGTAATATAAAGAATTTTGATTATGTCAATGAAAAGGTTGAAAATGCAATATCTTTTATAGTAAACTTAACAGAATTTTATATACCTGTTGAAAAATCAGATAATACAGATGCAGAAATTAAAGAACTGGAAGAGACATTAAAATATACAAAAGAATTTTTAAATTCTGTAAATAAAAAACTCAATAATAAAAAATTTATAAAAAATGCTCCTGAAAAAATTGTTGAAACCGAGCAAAAGAAAAGAAAAGATGCTGAAGCCAAAATAAAAGTAATTGAAACGAGATTAAAACTCTGCCTTATCAGTCGGGCAATTTGACCTAACCACCCAACAGGTGCTACGCGACCTGTCGGGTTTGAAACAAGAATTAACCCTGAGAAAAGATTTTTTTTTGAAAGCGAAACGCATCAAAATATTAGATTTTTTTTGACCTAACCACCCGACAGGTTGCATAGCACCTGTTGGGTTGGAAACAGAAATTCCTGTTTTTATAATAAATATTTTAAACTATGCCTGACACACAAACCATTTTAAAACCCGAACATTATTATCACATCTACAATCATGCTGTTGGCAATGAAAATTTATTTGATACGGAAAAGGATTATATTTACTTTCTCGTCAAGTTTAAAAAATATATTTTCCCGATAAGTGAACTTCTCACTTATTGCCTCATGCCAAATCATTTTCATCTGATTATCCGATTAAAAAGCGAAACTGAAATTAAAATGTTTTTGAACTCTAACCCGACAGGTCGCGCAGCACCTGTTGGGTTGGAAATAGATAAAGCGTTGAGCCAAATTTTTTCTAATTTTTTCAATACCTACGCAAAGCATTATAACTTTTGGAAAAACCGAACCGGTACTTTGTTCAAACGAGCTTTCAGGAGAAAAGAAATTAACGATATGGAATATTTGAGAAAATTGATTTGTTATATTCATCAGAATCCGGTAAAAGCCGAATTCGCCGATAAATGCAGCGATTGGAAATATTCATCCTATCAAACATTGGTTGGATTACAACAAACCTTAATTTTAAGAAAAGAAGTAATTAATTTGTTTGGGGATTTGCAAAACTTTATATACTGCCATTTAAAACAAATAGAACTTGAAACAGAATAGTATTTTTAATATACCCAACAGGTGCTACGCGACCTGTCGGGTAGTTATCATAAAAATTATTAAAATAGGATTCCAATATTTATTTCCAGATAATTGGATATTGCTTTTTCTTCTATTTCTGGCTTTATAATATCATTTTTTCCTTTTAGGATGTTAGTAAAACCATTATTAAAGTTTATACCTGCTATTACAGATGTTGTTCCTCCAAGAGAATATTCAATACCAAGTCCGATAATCAGTGATTCTTTTAAAAATCTTATGTCATTTTTTATATCAACATCTTCGTTAGTAACAGTTTCGTTATCACCTGTAGTTTTATATTCATATTCATCTTTTGCTTTTGCACTTATATTAACGGAAGTTCCAAAGCCAAACTGACCAAAATAAGTGATATAACCAATTTCATTGGTTTTCATTTTTAGCATTATAGGTATTTCAATATATTTAACAACATATTTTCTGTTCATAGTTCCAAAAGTCGGGATAGTATCATTTATGTTTTGTTTATGCGGATATTTTAATTTTCCGCCATTGTATGTAATATCAATTCCTGTTACAAAAGAATAATTATCTGCTAAAGTAAATTCTCCAATAAAACCATAAGAAAATCCAAAAATCATACCTTCTGATGTATATTCTTTTGTTTCTAAACCTAAAGCAGCAAAAGCAGCGGCTTGTGAGTCGCTTATTTTTGTATCGGGTTTTAGCCATGTAAGAGTTGGGCAACCTTTTAACCCAAAACGAAATTTTTTTGTGTTTTGAGCAAAACCTGAACTTGCAACAAAAAATAATATTAAAAAACCTGTAAGTATTATTGATATTTTTTTCATAATTTTGAATTTATTTTACTTATTAAAATATGTTATTAAATTTAATGCAATAATAGTAAAAAAATTTATTTATGAAAAAAATATTATATATAATTTTATTATTATCTGTTTTTATCCTAAGTTCCTGCAATTATGATAAAAATAAGTTAGAAACAGACATTTCCAAAGTCAAAGGTGTAGATATTAAGATAAACAGGTATGAAAAGTTTTTGTTTAATGTTGATATAAATAATTTAAAACAGGAATTACAGTCCAATGCTAAAAATTTCGGTTTTTTTCTTAATGGGGATTTGAATGACACATTGAATTTAATTCAGATTAGAGAATATATTACAGATCCTGGAATTGCTGATATTTATAAAAGTTGTATCAAAAAATATCCAAATCTTAATGATTTAGAAAAGCAGTTGACATTAGCTTTTAAACATTATAAATATTATTTTCATGACAAAGAGATACCGAAAGTTTATACTTATATATCCGGTTTGGAATATGAATATCCGATTATATTTACTGATAGTGTTCTGATTATTTCATTGGATTTATATCTTGGAAAAAACTCCAATTTTTATTCTGTAATAGGGCTTCCGTTATATAAAAGATACAGCATGCAAAGAGAGTTTATAGTGAGTGATTGTATGAAAGAGGTAGCAAAAGCAAATATTTCTGCTAATAGTGCTGACAGAACTTTTTTGGATAAAATTATATATAAAGGAAAAATATTATATTTTGTTGATGCTATGATGGACAACACGCCTGATTCAATAAAGATAGGATATACAGGGAATCAACTTGAATGGGTTAAAAAAAATGAACCTAATATCTGGGCTTTTTTTATAAATAAAGAAATTTTATATTCTACTGATAAAAGGGTCTTTGATAAGTTTATA
>CAZZDX010000027.1:0-16994 GCA_964653185.1 uncultured Bacteroidales bacterium | reverse complement strand
TTTGTACATCCGTTGAACTTGTTGAATTTTTTATCGTTAGGTCCAAAGTAATTGTGCTGTCGCAACCTGCAGTATTTGGAATAATGTGTGTTGCTACATTATTATTTGCAGTGTAAGTATTTCCATCAATCCATAAATAAGAATCACAAGCTGTTTGTACATCCGTTGAACTTGTTGAATTTTTTATCGTTAGGTCCAAAGTAATTGTACTGTCGCAACCTGCAGCATTTGGAATAATGTGCGTTGCTACATTATTATTTGCAGTGTAAGTATTTCCATCAATCCATAAATAAGAATCACAAGCTGTTTGTACATCCGTTGAACTTGTTGAATTTTTTATCGTTAGGTCCAAAGTAATTGTACTGTCGCAACCTGCAGTATTTGGAATAATGTGTGTTGCTACATTATTATTTGCAGTGTAAGTATTTCCATCAATCCATAAATAAGAATCACAAGCTGTTTGTACATCCGTTGAACTTGTTGAATTTTTTATCGTTAGGTCCAAAGTAATTGTGCTGTCGCAACCTGCAGCATTTGGAATAATGTGCGTTGCTACATTATTATTTGCAGTGTAAGTATTTCCATCAATCCATAAATAAGAATCACAAGCTATTTGTACATCAGTTGAACTTGTTGAATTTTTTATTGTTAAGTTCAATGTAATTGTGCTGTCGCAACCTGCGGCATTGGGAATAATGTGTGTTGGCATTCCACTTGTGGTATAGGTAGTTCCGTACCATGTTAGGCTGTCGCAAGCAGTAACAGTTTCTGTTGCAGTAGTATTATTAGTACAATTTAAGATTCGGGCAACTCTATTTCTTCCTGTTCCATTGTAGGATGTAAACCAGCCCCCGATAATTATTTTCCCATCGCTCTGAATGGCGGTTGTAGTTAACCAATTGCTTGCTCCTGTTCCCGGATTAAAAGCCATATCAAGAGTTCCATCTGCATTTAGGCGAGCAATGTAATTTCTTGATGTCCCGTCATATGCGGTAAAATTACCTCCGATAATTACTTTCCCATCGTTTTGAATGGCGCTTGTCCTAACAGTACTGTTTGACCCTATTCCGGGATTAAAAGTTCCGTCTAAAGTCCCATCGGTATTAAGACGGGCAATATTACCTTTTGCCGTTCCGTTATATAAAAAAAAATAACCTCCAATAATTATTTTCCCATTGCTTTGAATAGCGCTTGTAAAAATATTGTCGTTTGTTCCTGTACCTATATTAAAAGTAGGATCAAGAGTTCCGTTGGTATCTAAGCGAGCAATTCGATTTATTCCCGTTCCGTTGTAAGAGGTAAAAGCGCCTCCGATAATAATTTTCCCATCACTTTGTATGGCGGTTGTACTGACATAACTGTTTGCTCCTGTTCCAGGGTTAAAAGTTCCGTCTAAAGTTCCATCGGTATTCAGTCGGGCAATGGAATTCCTTGCTGTTCCGTTAAATGTGGTGAAATCACCCCCAATAATTATTTTTCCATCGCTCTGAATAGCAGTTGTTCGAATAGTATTGTTTGCTCCTGTTCCCGGGTTAAAAGTTCCGTCTAAAGTTCCATCTGGATTTAGTCGGGCAATGTGGTTTATTGCTGTTCCGTTGAAAGATGTAAAATAACCTCCGATAATAATTTTTCCATCGCTTTGTATGGTGGTTGTAATAATGGTACTGCTAGCTCCTGTCCCTATATTAAAAGTAGTGTCAAGCGTACCATCGGTATTCAGGCGAGCAATGTAATTTCTTAGCGTTCCGTTGTAAGACTTAAAACCACCTCCGATAATAATTTTCCCATCACTTTGTATGGCGGTTGTACTGACATAATAGCTAGCTCCTGTCCCTATATTAAAAGTAGTGTCAAGCGTTCCATCGGTATCCAGGCGGGCAATTCCAATTATTGCCGTTTTGTTGTAGGCAGTAAAATAACCTCCCAAAATTATTTTCCCATTGTTCTGAATGGCTGTTGTTCTAACCATATTATTTACTCCTGTACCAGTCGGCTTAAAAGCCGAATCAAGTGTTCCGTCGGTATTCAGGCGAGCAATTCGATTTATTGCTGTTCCATTATAGGAAGTAAACACCCCCCCTATAATAATTTTTCCATCGCTCTGAATGGTGCTTGTTCTAATATAATTGCTAGCTCCTGTACCTATATTAAAAGTCATATCAAGTGTTCCGTCGGTATTCAGGCGAGCAATTCGATTTATTGCTGTTCCATTATAGGAAGTAAACTCCCCTCCGATAATTATTTTTCCATCGTTCTGAATAGCGCTTGTAAAAACATCATCGTTTGCTCCTGTACCTACATTAAAAGTAAGATCAAGCGTACCGTCGGCATTCAGGCGGGCAATGTTCTTTCTTGCCGTTCCGTTGTAAGATGTAAACCAACCCCCGATAATTATTTTTCCATCGCTCTGAATGGTGCTTGTTCTAACATAACTGCTAGCTCCTGTTCCCGGATTAAAAGTTGTGTCAAGTGTTCCATCAGTATTCAGGCGGGCAATGTGGTTTCTTGCTGTTCCATTATAGGAAGTAAATCCCCCCCCGATAATTATTTTTCCATCGCTTTGTATAGCGGTTGTTTCGACAGTATTGTTTGCTCCTGTACCTATATTAAAGGTAGTATCAAGCGTTCCGTCGGCATTCAGGCGGGCAATGTGGTTTATTACTGTTCCATTATAGGAAGTGAAGTAACCCCCGATAATAATTTTCCCATCGTTCTGAATGGCAGTTGTAACGACCCAAGAGCTTGCTCCTGTCCCTATATTAAAAGTTGTGTCAAGTGTTCCATCAGTATTCAGGCGGGCAATATAGTTTCTTGCTGTTCCATTATAGGATAGGAAGTTACCCCCGATAATAATTTTTTCATCGCTTTGTATGGCGGTTGTATAAACACTGCTTGCTCCCTCTCCATTATCAAAGCCTAGGTCGGTTGAGTTAAAAGTGGTATCGTTTTCACCCCATTGTGCATTTGCATTAAAACAAAAAGCTGTGAATAACAGCATCGCTAAAAAAACTAAAATTTTTCTCATAAGATTAAATTTTAAAGGATTAATATTAACTTGATTACTATCAAATTCAGCGGAGCTAAATGTGCTATAACATTCCGCTTTTCTTTCTTGCGGGTCGGCAAAAAAAACTAAATCTTTTTCTTTCATTGTCCATTCGTCTTTCATTCTCAAACCATTTTCTCAGTCATTTTCTGTGTCGTTGTCTTTTCTCTTCGCCTTGTTGGTAACTTGTTTATACTTATACAATTTGTCCATTTATATTTTAATGAATTATATCAAAAAATGGATCATAATTAATTTAATTTCATTACAAAAGTATAATTTATTTTTCAATTGAAAAATAAAATTACAAAAAATATTAATAATATTCCTTTAACCCTATTAGAAAGCTCTATTTCTTAGAGAAAAGTAAAATATCAATAGTCGCAGAATATCTTTTTTGCATAAGGACTAACGGTTTGCGGATAAAAGAAGTCCCGACTTGTCGGGATTTGGGGAAATCTTTGATTCCCCTTTTATCCGCTGTTAGGCGAAGTAGTAATATTATCATCTTTTCACACTACTTATTGAAGTATTCTCTTTTTATCACAGCTTGTGAAATTTTATTGCTGGGACCATCTCCTCTAGCAACGTTTACAGATACTTTGCCTTCTAGTGCCTGAAATATCTCTGCTACATCACTATGTGTAAAGCCTGGACAAAGAATAATGGCATCTATATTTTCCTTTTCATAGATACTTTTTGAAACTTTTATTGCTTCTCTTGAGTTTTCACAACAACTGTCAAAAGTATATACTTTCCTGTGTCAATAATACTTTTATGTTTTTCACAATCTGCATCAGGTGCATGTGATAAAAATAATGCTTTAAAAGCCATAATTTACCTCCTTTTTATTTTGAATTTTAACTTTATTATATATATATTTTACTATACCGCCTGTTACCGCCTGGTGTTCTTTCATCCGTCTTTGTAAACCATTGTCAATATTGAGTTTCCGTGTCATTGTCATATTACTTTCTTGTCTGTCTGTGTCGGCTCGTGTGTAAGCGTTTTTTATTTTTTTAAGTGTCGATAAATTTTTTAAAACAATTTTTCTTTAGCGTTGGCATTAGATTGAAAATATTACGAAATTTATAAATGGTTGTATATATTTTGAAATAAGTGTCTGATGATTGCTTTCAAATTCCATTCTGTTATCAAGTGAAAGAATGTGTCTTGCTTTAGCAGCGTTTTTTTCAATCAAAATTATTTCTTGATTTTTTATTTTAATAAACTCAGTAAACAAAGCAAGATGATCTCGGAAATAAATGAATTGATTATTCACAGCTGTCTTCTTATTCCAAATGTCAGTTTCATTAAAATTAGTTTTAAAGTATTCGTTCAATTCTTTCAAAATAGATTTTCTATTTACTTCATTTACCAGTAATAGATTCGGATACTTTTCACGAAAATATTGAATGTCTAAAATTGACTGTAAAATAGAGTCATCAGAGCTGTCAAATAAAGAATAAATTGCAAAAGCAAATTCATGAAAGTTTATTTTCCCAACTTCTAAAAGAACTTTCAAACATGCTCTGTATGGAAATAAAATTCTTTCTTCATTCCCATCTTCAAGCGAAGAAAAGTATCGTAACATTTGGCGTTTAAAAAGTTCCCTGTCTTTAATCTCTCCCTTTTTATATTTTTCGCCAAGCGGTGTTAATATGTAATTTTTTTTATCGTTAATTATTAATCCTAATTTTTTTGTGTGGCTTACATTATTGTGGTTAATTGCAATTTTACTTATGTCCAGAGAGTTGGTTTTGCCTTTATATGCTTTAATTGTTGGCTTTACAAGATTTTCAAAATAACTATCTACTCCATAATCTCCCAATGTTTTGAAAATCCTTTTTTGACTGCTCTTTCTTTCTGACTTGCCATAAATTTTTGAAATCTTAAAATTTTCTGATGTAGGATTTTTATTAACATCAGCAATTTTCAAATAAAGATTTTCTTCAAAAGATGTTAAGTCAATTGACTGTGGTAACGATAGAGTAACTGGTTTCCATTTGCTTTTACCGAATTTAGGAATCTTTCCCTTAATTGCGTTTCTGTTCAATTCATTTATCCATTCAGCAAGTCGGTTGTCTTGGTCTCTCAAAGATTGAATAACATTAAACACAGTCTCAAATGCATCAAGATTTACAATTTCACTTCCCTTTATCTTGTCAGGAATAAGAATAGGAATTAAAAAGAATGCTGTCTTGTGTAAATTTGCATTGGACTTGCGTAATGCCCTGCCACATGCTTGAACAATGTCAATAAGTGAACTTTTGTTGTCAACAAAATAAACACTATCAATTATCGGAACATCAACTCCCTCTGTCAAACATCTTGCATTTGAAACCAAAGCAAATTCAGTTTCTTTAAACATGTCAAGTATTTGTTTTCTATCGCCTGTTGGCATTGTTCCATTGATGTGTTCAATATATAGGTTTTCATTAGTAATGTTTTTATTAAACTGTTTTATCACACTGCTCAATGGAATTGTGTTTGCAATTCCTCCAGTGAAAAGAGAAGCATTTTTTACTGATGAGTGAAATGAAATAGTTTTTTGAATCGGATATTCTTTGATTGCTTTTGCAAGAATCAACTGTGCAAATAAAATTTGTGCACTTGAATATTCTGTAACATTATTATTTAATGCTTCAAGGTCTTTGTTTTCTTTAATCCATTTATAAAATTCTGCTACTTGAATACCTGCAATTACAATTTGATAATCAGAAATAACTTCTTTTTCTATTGCATCACCAAAATTGAATTTGTGAAAAGTTTTTCCATAAACTTTTTCATCATCCATTGAAAAAATAATTCGGCCTGCTTCGCTTGCTTTCTTTTTCAACCAAGGTTTTATCAATCTTTCTGTGGCTGTCATAAACAATCGTTTTTTTGAATTGATTGTTTTATTGTCCAACGCTAAACCAAACAGTGCTGTTTCTTTTGCTCCTGCTGTGCGGTGTGCTTCATCAAAGATTGATAAGTCAAAACTGAATGAACTTGTATATTTCATTGCATCAGCTAAAACCGACAATGATTGGTAAGTTGAAAAAACATATTTTTTAGTTCCCGTTTTAGCTTTGAGAAATTCAACTATTTCAGAGGAGTTAGTTGTAACAGGCACATTCAATTCTGAAACAGAAATGTCACCATCATCTTCTATTTGACTTGAAACCGTTTTGTCGCTGCAAACGCATAAATAACTGAACGGGAATTTTGATTGGTCTGCCCATGATTCAAGTGTTTGTTTTATTAATGCCAAACTTGGAGCTAAAAACAAAACTGTGTTGCAATTCATTTCTTCTGTTATCCAAAGTGAAGTCAAAGTTTTTCCAGTTCCGCAAGCTGCAATCAACTTTCCTCTATCGGCTGATTTAAAACTATTAACAACATCTTTTATTATTACTTTTTGAAATGTGTGAGGAGTATATTGTTTTTTCTTTTTTAAAATTTTATTGTTTGTGAATGCAAATAATTCTTCAAAAAAGTTTTCGTCTAGCAAATCAAATTCGTCAACTAAAATTTGCAAATGCTTTTCTCTCTTTTTTGATAAGTCAGTTACGGAATAGCAATTTGCAATTGTATAATTGAAATCGGTCCTTTCTGCTTCAATCCAAAATTTTGCAAGTTCCGCATAAGCAGGTTTTACTCTATTTGTTCTGAATTTCACCTGATATGCTGCTGCAATTTCGTCATTACGAATTATCAAGCCATCAACTCCGCTGTCTTTCTTTTCAATCTTATATTTTGCAAGATATTTTGTAGGAATATTACTTGCTCTGTAAACTTCTTTTACTTGATAAAGTTGTTTCTTGATATTGAGATAAGCGAAAATAAATTCCTCAAAGGCGTCACCTCTTTCTTTAGTTGTAGCAAGTGATTCTATAACTTTTTCAAGTTCTTTCCAAGAAAAGTATTGTTTCTGAAATATCCTTTTAAATTTCATATTGGTTTAATTCTGAATTTCAATTATTGATTCTCTCATTAGGTTTTCATATTCTAATTGCAATTCTTTCATCTGTTGAGATGAAGAACGGATTTTTCTTGCATAGAAAATTTGGTTCACTTTGAAACCTAAACTTGTTGCAATCTCAGCAATTAGCAAATCAGTTGGAACAAGAATTCCCTTGTAACCTGAATTTGCCACTACAATAAAACATTTGGCATCTTTCACTAAAACTGATTTAATATTTTTCAAAAGTTTGTATGTATCATCAAAATATCCTCTAAGCATATCGGGAATATTTTTATTCCAGATGTTGAATGCTGAAATAATTTCAGCAATTAAATCAACTTCCTTTTGATAGTTTTTTATATTGTGGTCAAACTGTGAGTTAACGTGAGAACGCATTGCAATTGAACGATATTTTGCAAAGTCCTTATATGTTTTTACAAAACCACCTAACCAAAATTCAAGTTTATACACTTCACAATAGTCAAAGCAGTTTGCATAAGGTGGAGAAAATATACACAATCCAACTTTTTTATTTTCTATTTCCTTAAAATATTTTTTAAGAGTGATTGAACCGTTAATAAATTTTGTTTCCTCTTTGAAGTTGGAAACATCAATATCTGCAAGCATAGAACTGCATTTTGTCAAATAAAATTGAAAAATATTTTCTACTTGTTTCTTTTTAAGATTCAATTTTATTCCATTGCCGTCTTTTGTCCGAATAGAACAATCCTCAATAATTGATAGAAAAGCTAATTGAAAAAAATGTTGAACCGAAATGTTGTCACTAATATTTTCCCAATAATATTTTATCTGATAAAGTTTTTCAAGCGAACCATTTTTGAAAGATGAATCAATAACCTTTGGTGTTTCTTTTAAAGCAGAAAACTTTGAGGAAAAAAAATTCTTTATTAGTTTTTGAATTTTTTTTATTTCTTCCACTGTATAAAAATGTGTCTTAACAGATGCGGCTAGATATGCAACTGGATTGATGTCGAACCCAATGCTTTTGTAACCCAATGACTGTGCAACAACATTTGAAGTTCCTACTCCGCAAAATGGGTCTAAGATGAAATGTTTTTTGTCGGGTTGTTCCGCTTCAATAATTTGCTTTACCAAATCCTCTGCATAGCCCTGTTTATAATCATACCAATTGTGCTTTGGTATTTTTTTATTATTCTTAAAGTTGACTAAATCTGTAAATGAACTCCCGTCTGTAACCCTAAACTTACTTTGCAATTTTTCAATCACTCTTACATAGATGGGGAATAGTTTTTCAAACTTAACATTGTCTTTAATTAATTTTTCTTCGCTAATCCTTGGCATTTTTGTAGAGTTTATTAAAATAATTTTTTTTGAATTTCGTATAGAGATTGTGTTTATTATTTTTTAAAAATGTTTTTGCAAAACTTTCAATCAAAGGAATTGCAGTTAAAAACATATCTATTATCAATTCGTTTTTATCTCTGTCCTCGTCTGCAAGATAGTGTTTAAAAATATTATCGAGGTCATTTGAAAATTCATTTTCCGAATGATAAATTTTAATTTCGTGTGTCGGTTCTCCTTTCTTAAACGAATAAATAAAATCTCCGTAAGGTGAACCGTCTGCTTTGGTGTGTGCTGTTTGCTTGTAATTTTCTACACCGTCTTGAAAGAACAAACCGTTTTCAGTTAATGTGAAACCTGATTTGAAAATGGAAAACAATAAACCTAACCATGCACTAACATCTTTGTTGTTAAAAGTTAAAACCATATATCTGTTTGGTTTTAAAACTTGAAATGATTTTGAGAAAACATTGTAAAGATTGTTTTCATAATCATACATTGTCTTTGCACCTATAAAACCTTTCTTTCGATTTGATACTGCTTCCAATTCAAAGTTTGGTGATGTATCGTAAAGATCTTTGTTCCAAACAAACCAAAAATGTGATAGTTCCAAATACTGAACATTGCTTCCGTATGGTGGGTCGGTAATAATTGCATCAACTGAATTTTCTGGAATGTCAGTGAACTCAACTGGTTTGTTGTAGAGTAAAAAATTTGCTTCACTTAAATCAGAAAACGAAGCTGCAACAGCAACCTCATACTTCTGCGTGTTGTTGAAATTCAAAGAAGAAATTATTCGCTGAATACTTTTTTCAAATGATGGAATGATTGCAACTTCACAAAACTGTGATGGAATCCAGTAAGCATGTTTACTCCATGTTGTCGGCTTTCCACCTTGCCAAGTTTCATTAGTGAAAGCCATGATGTTTGTGTCTTTTACAGTGTTACTAAAAATCAATCTCAATAATTCATATTTTTCGTTTGATAATTTTTTCGAGTATGATTTTATTTTGTTTAGAAGCAATGACAGAATCAGTAAATTTCTTTCTGTAAATAAATCTTGAAAGTTATAAATTCCTTTCTTTGCCAAACCATCTTCAAATTGTCGATCCCAGTTCAAAGGAATTTTATCAGAAGGAATTCTAACTTTTTGATTTTTGATTTCTAATTTTAAATATTCAATGTGAGCATTGAGATTTTTATAATCTTCTTGCTCAAATTTCTTGACAATCTTTTTTCCATGTGAATAGTTGTTAACTAAAAATAAATACTCAAATCCAATTCTTTCACAATTTTTTGCTTCAATAGTTGCCTTATGAGTTGAATGGCTGGCACATTTCGGATTCATACACTTGTAATAACCATTTTTGGTTTTGTAATCGTTAGATAAAAGTGTTGGCTCATTACAGATATTGCATTTTACTTTGAAAGCAACTTCACACCACTCAATTTCATGTTTAATGCCTTCGTACACAAATTGTGTGTATGAACCTTGCAAATTAAATAAATACTTTTTTAAATCGTTAATTGCATTGATGAAGTCAGCATTCAAAATATTTTTCTTCACCATGTTTCTAACCACAAAAATTGAAAGAGGATTAAGGTCGCAACCAATCACCTTTCTTCCTTTTCTGATGCTTTCGTAAATTGTCACACCGCCTCCACAAAATGGATCTAGAACAATTTCGTTTTCTCTGGAAAAATTTTGAACTAGTTGTTCAAAAACATTCCAAGGTCGTCTTGCAAAATATTTATGAATCTTATAGGGTGCTGTGTGTCCCTCAGCAATTACAGAAGTGTAGCTAAAAAAATTATTTCCGTTAATTTTCTTTAAACTGTTCTGGCGATATTTTTGTATCAATATTTCCGTTTCGTCAAATAATGCTAATTGTGGTTCCTCAACTAAAAGTGAAGTAGTATCATCGTTATTCATGTAATTTTTATTATTTTTATACATTGCTCTTTGTTTTTGTTTTGCAACAATATTTTATATCTTCTTCAGCAGCGCGCAAAATCTCATTCGCATACTTTTCATTAATTAGTTGATAAGAAATTATCTTACTCATAAACCTAACAACTAATTCCTTTTCACTAATTCCAAATGTTTTTGCTATAATCGGTATCATTTGTATTGATACTGGTCTTTCGCCTCTTTCCAATTTACTCAAAGTGCTTTGGTTAATGTCCAATAAGGCAGAAAGCTTGCGCAAAGGCATATTTTCCTTTTCTCTAAGTTGTCTTATGTATTCTCCAATATTTTCTGATTGCATTTTGATAATTATTTCTTGACAAACTTGTCAAAAATAATATTTATTTTTCAAAATTGATTAAATTATTTTAAAAAAATTACAAACAGCATTCCAAAGGTTGGCAAGATTGGCTCTTTGGCTTGTGGGGCTTTGGCAATGTGCTTGCAAATGTGTTGGTTACTTCTCATTTACTACTCTCCAGAATTTAGTTAATGGATGGGTGCCTTCAATACCATCATGCTTAAACAAGTCTTCCATATCCACTGAAAGCCTCCATGCAGTTGTGGATGACTTTCTAGATTGCTTGGTTTCTATGACTTTAATAACATTGTAGTCAATGCAAAGCGGTATTATTGCTTCAATTATTAAATCGGTGTTATTCCCTAAATACCTCTCATTGACAATATTCTTTTGATACTGAATTGTCATTTTGTTGAATTTCAAAATAAACTTTGTAAGAGTTTTTTTAAATTCGCTTTTCTCTGTTGGAATATCACTTGAATCAATACTTGTATTATCATCAATAAGTTTAATTCCATTTGCAGTGAGTAACTCAATTATTCTTTGAGGAGAATAAGCTACTTCAACAACTTCTCCCTCACGCAATAAGACTATTGATGTAACATTTGAATCGATTATTGAAACGTCTCTAAAAATTACTCTAGATGTGGATTCTATTCGAATTTCATTAAAATCACATTTTTTAAATTGGACATTATCGAGAATTGTATCACGAAGGCTAATATTAATGAAAGCAGCATTTTCAAATGTAATGTTACAAAGCTTCTTGTTCTCAAAAATTAAACTAGAATAATTAACCTTTGAATCAAAACATATCGGAGTTTTGAAATCAATTTTATCAATCATGAAAGGAAGTAATGTACCAATATTTAATTGTAGATACGTGGGTTTCCACTCAGAATCTAAAATTGATTTAAAATATCCTAAAATTTTTTGAACATTATTGTTTAAATCATTTACATAGTTGAAACAATACATTGCAACTGAATCAGGTAATTGCTCAATGTATAAAAAACGCTTTAATTCGCTAAAATTATTGGTTTTAATAGCATTATTAAATATATCGGCAAGTGCTCTTGCTAGGAAATAATGTTTGAACTCTTCATGTTCAAATTTTCTTACATTCATTTTTGAATCATTAGCTGGAGGGAGGAATGCGTGTGATCCAACAATTCTCACTATTATTTGGCGTAAATCTTCTTCAATTTTCCATTCATCAAATAATAATACAGTATAAATTTCTATTTCTTCAATCGTAATAGAGTCCTTTTTGGCGTCCCACATTTCTTTAGCAATAGAAGATAAAAGTTGAATGTGCTGATCAAATGAAAGATATGGTTGCCCTGTTTTATTGTCAACACCTTTCCATTTTTTAACTTCTCTTTTGGTGAATGATTCAACGATATAAGAAACACTTTCGTTCTCATTACATTTACATGAAAAGAATTGAGCTACTTGGTTTACATCGCCTTCAACTGCTGATGCGAGTTTAGCAAGTAGGAATGGTCTTGTCAAAACAGGATGGTTTTCCTCATGAACTTCAGAAAGTATTGCATCATAAATTTGAACTGGGTTATCAAATGCAAGATTTGTAAAGTATGTAATAACTTCTTTTTTAGTCCAATTCTGAAGTTTTAATTCATTAAAATTAATGTCATAAGGAACTTTATTTTTTAATAAGGTTGTTCGCTTAATATAATCATGAGTATCGAAGAATGTTCTTCGTGAAGCTGCTATTAATGTCCCTTGCCCTGCCATTTCGTTAACAAAGTTAGAAAGTGATGAAACTGCTTTTGCACCACCAATTTCAGCTGCTAATTCATCAAAACCATCAATTGCTAATATCATGAATCTTTTTTGAATCAAGTTTATTATTGATGGATAATATAAACCTGGAAACCGAAGTTCACCTAAATCAAACATAATAGCTTCACCTAACCTGACTAAATCTCTCCCTTGTAAATCTACATGCCAAAACAAATACTTCGATTCTCCTTTTACATATCTTTCATCTTGTATTGCCTGAAATTGTTTAAGTAACACACTTTTACCATGACCTGCATCAGCTGTTATAAAATTTATTTTAGACCCAAATTCAAGGAATTCATCGCACTCTTTTTGCAATAATGTTAGTGCTGAACCATTAATTGATTTATGTACATATTGCAATATTGCTGGGCTATCAACAAACTCATCTAATCCCTTCCTTTTTTCAATTATCTTCCTCGCAAACAAATCAAGATTTGCCAAGTGTTTTACTATAAATGTTCTATAAGCAAATTTCTCATCCTGATATTCAACTATAGTATTGCCTTCTTCATTGGTTATTATTCTACAAATATGTTCGGTGCCATTTTTAAAATACATAACGTCACCATTAGATTCAAATAATATATCTGAATCGTCATCGGCATATGCCAAAAAATCTTTTTTTATTTCTTCTTTTGTCATGATAATAATATTGTTTTAATTTCAAATGGCTTTAGGAATTCAGCAATGAATGGATGATTCATGTCATTTTGAATCAACAGAATTATATCGTCTAAATTCCTAGTTCGCTTTGTTTTTTGCTTCTCGACAGCAAGAGCCAAGGATGGAAAATGATCTTGATCATCGGAAATAACAACCAATCCTTTTGTTGTTTCATCTTCTGCTATTGACAAAATATCACAGGCAATAAGAGTATCAACCATCTTTTGTTCAACCCCTTTAAAAATGTTCTTATGAATATTATTGCACCCTTCCACAGGACACTTTTTATCTTTACTTTTTGTGAACTTGTATAATATGAATTTGGGGCAAGCTTGCCTGTTATTGCTACAAAGTTCGTCCACGTTATCAAAATCTATACGAACATGTTTTATTCCATTTGTTTCCTTATAGGTATAACCCCATGTAAAATCAGGTATCCCATATAATTCAGAAACCATCTCTATTGAACCTTGAATAATTTTTCCATTTTGAACTTTTGGGAACACGCTAACATTATACAATAACTGTTGCAACCCAGATGCTTGTTTTGTTAACGACATTTCATTATACCAACCACCATATAATCTAATTGAAATTCTTTCAAATTCGCGAAACTTTTCTTCACATAGATTTACTAATTCAGAAAGGGCTAATTCTAAACTCTCAGAAGTAATTTTACTCAAATCTGTACCGAAATAATTATCAAAATCTATTATTACCGCAATTGTTTTCATACTTTAAATTCTTTCAATAGATTCTTCTTCGCATTAATTACAAAGCCTATGATAAAAAATGGCTCTTTTGATTTTGCCGAAGTGTTGGCTTTGTGTGTCGGGGCAAAAACCAAATGTGCTATTTGTGCGGCTGTCTTTTTAGTATGTGTGGTAACTTTGATATACATGGAACGTAATTATTTAAAAGTTCCATTTTATACCCAGTAGGATATATTAATTATCCAACGAGGTAATTTTTTTTATATTTACAAAGATACCAATTATTTTTAATTAACAATAATAATAAATTTTTATCAATACCCAAATTGAGCGATTTAAAAATTAAATTACTCAACGATTAAAAAATTATAAGCAATTCACCTTCACCAATTCGGTGAATTACAATAATTTCTAAATCGGTCAGGCAACTGCCAGATAACTAATGCGATATTTCATTACATTCATATCGCATAATTTAGGTAATACTTTCGTATCTTTTTAGCAAGGTTTACTCCTTTTTTTATAAAATATGGCAGTTGGTTTTTTTTTATTTGTAAGTATATATTTTTTTCTGAGCCAAAACCATTATAAAAACGAGCTAAATTCAAATTGTTTGACCCTTCAAAGTCAAGAATAATATCACGTCCTGAATTTTCTTTTATAAAACTATCAATAAGCAAAGACATTGCACCTGTTGTTTTTGCCTCTTTATTTGTTGCTGAAAAAAGAAAAATTACCTTTTTTTTGCTCTGTATAAAAAAAGCACCTGCACATAAATCTCCTTTACTTGTATAAACTCCTGTTATATCAGCTCTGCCTCTGTTGATACAATCATAAATTAAACTTCTTAATATTTGATAACTCTTTTTATTAAGTGTGAAAATATTTTTGCCTCTGTTTTTTTTGAATATTTCAATAATATGAGCAGGGTTAACATTTTTTTTAATTGACAGATTATGCTCTTTGGCTTTTTTTATATTTCGTTTTATATTATACGAATAATTTTTATAATTATCTGTATATGAATTGATTAAATGCAATTCATAAGTTACATTAGGAGTGCTTATATATGTTTTGGAATTATTTTTATTAAAAGTATTAAGATTGATTTCAACAAACTTATATTTGGAGGGTATTGCTTCTAAAAAAATATCAACATCTTTTTTTTCAGTAATATTTTTTGAAAACACACCAAGTTGTTGTGTAAAAAATGGCTGATACAGATAATTAATTCCTGATTTTTTACCAGTAGTAAGAGGAAAAACAGATTGATAATCATCTCTTACAAGAGCTTCCCACTTATGGCAAACTATATCAAGATACCATGAATAAGCATATATAGTTTCATTAAATGACTCTTCTATACATTTATCCCATTTTTTTTTATCAATATCCTGATATTTTAAATATCTTATCACTATATATTTTTATATTCTCAAATATCAAACTATAGAACTGTTTGATATTTATTTTTCAGATATATTGCCAAATTCCAAGATAAGTTTTATATAACCACCTTCCATACTTGGTGCATTTCTATGTTTAATAGTATGCCCGTCATTATTCAATGAAGGTTTTCTGCAGGGAGAGAAATAAGTTCCTAAGTTAACACCAATCATAAATTTATCATTCAAAGGTCTTTTAAAACCAATACCTAATTCAAAAAGAGGATAATCAGAAGTATATTTTTGACTGGTATTAGGTTCTATAGGGTTTTCATAATCATAATCAACATATATAGAGTCAGAAGAGTTGCTAAATTCCATAAAATATTTTCCATATCCAACGCCTATATAATCATATATTATAAGTTTATTTTTATTATATAATAAAGCTCCGGCATTAAGAAATCCAGAAATGCTGTTTAATTTTATGTTTATATGATTTTCGCTTTGGTCAGTTATAATAGCATAGTTAGCGCTTGCACCAACTAATACAATGCCTTTAACTATAGTCATTCCTCCTATACCAGCAGAGTATCCAAAATTGGTATTATCAAAAAAATTCTTCTTATCCAGTCCATAAAGAGCATTTAATTCTGTTCTGATATTATGAGAATTGTTATATACCATTCCACCGTTGATATTAACAAAAGTTCCTTTATATGAGTTTGTCTGTGCCAATAAAACGCAACTACTCACTAGAAATAGAGAAGCAAATAAATATTTTTTCATAGTTAAAATATGTTTTTAATTAAAAATTTTTATTTAATAAAAGAACAAAAATAATAAAATATATAATTATTCATATATTTTTAATAAATAAATTTTTATTTGTAGTATTAATCCGCTTAATGCAGACGGTTTAATATAAAATTAATAAATAGTTATAAACATTCAAACAGCAAACCGGCGGTATGCTTTATGAGTTGATGTTATTGACAGTTTGTAATTCAAAATTTATAATTTATTCCTGTCTTTATCCCAACAGCATATAAATTACCTAAAAATATATTTACATCCGTAATACTTTTTGAATAATAAATGATTTCCGGTCCACAAAAAATATTTATTTTTTCATTAATTACGTATTCAAAATTAAAACCTAATGACCCGCTAATTGTAGTAATCTCAAATAAATTTGCATAATAATTATATTTATCAATTTCTGTTGGTTGGTCATTTTTATGATAAGTATAACTAATATTTTGTCTTCTTAAAATTGAATTTATAGAAAATCCCGGGAAGCAGGTTATAATGAATTTATCTTTTTTAATTAATCTGTAACCAAACTTTATTGGAAACTCAATAAACCGATATTTGTTCCGATATGATATACCAGATACATTGTTCAATACAGGATCATTGGGGTCAGCAGGTATAAAATCTGTAAAAACTCCATTTTGATAGCCCCGATTTGAAATGTTTATTCCCAAACTAAATTCAAACTTTTTAATTAAATAACAAATTCTTCCACCTACAACAAATCCATAAATCCCTTTTTCTGGTGTTAGAGAAGGATTTTCCAAAGTCAATTTCTGATCTTCAGATAAATTATTAATATTGATATGAGTATAAGTATAATCATTAGAGTAGTAAACACCTGCTTTCCATTTTTTTATATTCTGGCTTATTACAGCACTATTTATGCTTATAAATAATAATATTATAATTATTTTTTCCACTCTTTTAGAATTTTAGGATATAATTTTTAAAAAAAAATATTTATTTAACCTGAATAATTACTTCGTGAGATCGCTTCGCTAAGTTCATAAATTTTAG
>CAZZDX010000026.1:6771-17261 GCA_964653185.1 uncultured Bacteroidales bacterium | reverse complement strand
AAGGAAGAAATGATTTTTGATTATATTCCGTTTATAGTTTTACTTGGAGCATTATTTGTTATAACAGGCGGAATATTTTTATCCGGTGATATTCATGCAAAGCCGTGTATAAATACATTGTTTTTAGGAATAGGAGCTGTTCTTGCTTCGCTTATGGGCACAACAGGTGCTGCAATGTTACTTATTCGTCCTGTTATTCAGACCAATAAAGAACGAAAGTTTAAAATTCATACAATTTTATTTTTCATAGCCATTGTTGCAAATTGCGGTGGATTATTAACTCCTCTTGGTGACCCTCCTTTGTTTATGCTTTATTTGCGTGGCGCACCTTTTGCCTGGTTTTTTAAACTTTTGCCTGAATGGGTTTTTATGAACGGGATATTACTTTTAATTTATTTCTTATTTGACTCATATTATTATAAAAAAGAATCAATAGAAGACCTTAAAAAAGACAAAATGAATATTAGTCCGATAAAACTGAAAGGTAATTTAAACTTTGTCTGGCTAGCCGGGGTTGTTTTATCCGTTGCTTTCTTAAATGAGCAATATTTACCTTTTGTTAAGCAAAATCATTATTTTGGATTTATTCGTGAAGCCGTTATTGTTTTAATGACTGTTTTATCAATATTTTTTACATCAAAATCAACAAGAAAATCAAATAATTTTACCTGGGAGCCAATAAAAGAAGTGGCTTATCTTTTTCTCGGTATCTTTATTACAATGACACCATGTTTGATATATCTTAAGACCAATGCAAGTAATTTAGGAATTGAGACGCCAACACAATTTTATTTTTCTACCGGTTTATTAAGTGCTTTTTTAGATAATACACCAACTGCTGTTACTTTTCATTCTCTTGCTCTCGGGCTGTTCCAACAGTCAGCTGATTTGTTTAATGGTATTCCTATTATTGCCAAAATACCCGAGACATTGTTGCGGGCTATTTCTATTAGTGCTGTATTTTTTGGTAGTATGACTTATATTGGAAACGGACCAAACTTTATGGTTAAATCAGTAGCAGAAGAAAATAATATAAAAATGCCTGACTTTTTTAGTTATATGATTAAGTTTTCTTTAATAATACTTCTTCCTTTGTTTATTTTAGTTAGCTATCTGTTTATATAAGGGACTTTTTATACAGGTAAAGCTTCACCATGCCTTTATTCTATAAAATTATTTTTATCGTTTATTGTTATTGTAGGGATTGTATTGTCAGAAAAAAAACAGGTATTTTTATACCACCGCTCCAAAAATATCAGATAATTTTATACCACCACTCCAAAATTATCTGATATTTTTTTTTATCTTTGAAACATACAGAAAAGGTAAGGCAATTGAAGTAAAATATGACGCTGCCAGTTTAAAACCATCAAAATATAATGCCTTAAAAAAATATTGTTCCCTTTGCAATAGAAACTGTTTACGACTTTAAGACCAAATTCCTTTAAAACAAGAAGGTTTGTTTTGTTTATCTAATCAGTGGAGCATAAGGGAATCGAACCCTTGACCTCTAGACTGCCAGTCTAACACTCTAGCCAACTGAGCTAATGCCCCAATTATTATTAATTATCACTTTATTCCTATTTTCTCTCTCCAAATTGTATTAAAGGACTTGTTTTTAATAACAGGTAATTTTCTTCTTGAACTCCATTGTTTTTTAAAAAATATCTTAATTATAAAATTTTTCCAGTTTGCTCTCAAAGAATTAATTACTATTGATTTTGTCATCATTTTTCTATAAATATATATAAAAAATTTATTAATACTTATAGATTTATCCTGTTTTACAAAATCTCTTCTGTTATACAACATTAATTCATGTAAATTAATTTTTACAGGACATACTTCTGTGCATTTTGCACAAAGCGTGCATGCAAAACTCAAATGTTTAAAATCCTGCATATCGTTAAGATAAGGAGTAATGATAGACCCTATAGGTCCGCCATATACTGTTCTGTAAGTATCTCCTCCAATATTTTTATATACAGGACATTTATTTAAACATGCTCCACAATTTATACATGATAATGCTCTTCTTTGTTGTTGTTTTTCAAGTAAATTACTGCGTCCATTATCTAATAAAACAACATATAATTCATCAGAGCCATCAGTTTCATCTTCTTGTCTTGGTCCTGTAATTATTGAATTGTAAGCAGTAATATTTTGTCCTGTTCTGTACGTTGCAAGTAATGGCCAAAATAAATGTAAATCTTTAACATAAGGTATTATTTTTTCTATTCCTACAACTATAATATGAATTTTAGGAAATAAAGAAGACATTATTATATTACCTTGATTTTCTGTAACAGCTATAGCTCCTATATCAGAAATTAAAAAATTAGCTCCTGTTATTGCTGCTTCTGCTGATGTAAATTTATCTTTAAGTAAATCCCCAACAAAAGAGGTTGCTCCTTCTAATGTGTTAATAGATTGTTGAAAATTTTTGTTAAGCAATTCATAAATATCTTCTTTTGCTTTCTCTGTATTATGCTTAACATCATTATCTCCTGAAAGTTCGTTAATATATTCAACAAAATCCGTTTCTAAAAAATTTATTTCATTCTTTTTTAAAACATCGTTTAATTCTATTTCAATATTAATATCTGACTTTGATTTAATAACATTTTTAACATTATATTTTTTTAGAATAGATATTATTTTATCCCTTGCTTCATTTTTGTCTTGTGCCCATAAAACCTTACCTCCATTTTTTGAAAAATTTAATTCAAAATCAATTAAATATTTATCAAGGTCATTTATGATTTTATGTTTTATGTTTGTAACTCTTAATTTGGCAAGTTCTATATTTTTATATTGTTCTTTACCTTTAATAACAGATTGATTATAATATAATATATTAGTATCCGTTATTTCCCTATGCTTTATATCAAAAGCTGTTGTTTCTGAATCTCTAATAAAATTATAATATACGTCTGACATATCTTTTATTTTTTCTTAAATTTCAACTTGTCCTGATGAAATTTTTTCTACTCTTATTTTATGTCTGCCTTGTTCAAAATCTGTATTTAAAAACTTTATAACTATCTTTAAGGCAGTTTTTTTACTAATAAATCTTGCCGGTAATGCAATAATATTAGCATCATTATGTAATCTTGCAAATTTAGCTATTTTTTTATTCCAGCATAAAGCAGCTCTTATCTTGGGATATTTGTTTGCTGTCATACTAACACCATTACCTGTTCCACAAATTATAATTCCAAACTTGAATTTACCATTAGTAATAGCTTTTGCTAATGGATGAATAATATCAGGATAATCAACACTTACTTTTGAATGTGTTCCAAGGTCCTCTGTTTTATATCCACGGTCTTTTAATTTTTTAATTAAAAATTCCTTTAATCTAAATCCGGCATGATCACTTCCTATAACTAAAATATTACTTTTATCAATCATTGTTAATAAGTTTTTTAAATAATTTTATTTACAAAATATAAATAGTTTATACACTGCTTATTATTAATAATTTACAAAATAACATAAAATAAACTATTTTCTTTAATTTATTAATAATCAATTTTTTACTGGTTTTTTACAATTATTGTTAATATCTATTTATTTTTGCGTGATAACTTTTTATAAAAATATTATTTAAAAAATAAATATTACTCCTTTTATAAATAAAAATTAAAAATACAAATTTATTTATAATAATGATTAAACATTCTTTTAACAAAAATTTATTTAATATTATCATTTTTTTATTAACATTTTTATTTTAAAAAAATTATTTACAAAATGTTAATAAAACATAAAATTATGAAATACAATATATTATGAAACAATTAATATTGATTAATTGTTAATTATTATTAATAAATTACAAAAGCAAATAAATTATAAAATATTTTTTAACAGTATTAACAAGACATAACTATTAATATAATTTTTTTAAAAAAATATATAATATTATAAGAAATGAATAAATATTATAAAAAAGAAATAAAAAGATTAATAAAAGAAAAAAATGCAATATTATTAGCACATTTTTATCAAATTCCCGAAATACAGGATTTAGCAGATTATATAGGAGACAGTTTAGCTTTATCGCAAAAAACTGTCCAAACAGATGCTGATATAATAGTATTTGCAGGTGTAAATTTTATGGCAGAAACATCTAAAATATTAAATCCTGATAAAAAGGTCTTATTGCCTGATATTAATGCAGGATGTTATTTAGACGAATCTTGCCCTGCTGATGAATTTAAAAAATTTATAAAACAATATCCCGAGCATATAGTTATTTCATATATAAACTGTTCTACAGAAGTAAAAACTCTTTCTGATGTAATTTGCACTTCAAGTAATGCAGTAAAGATAGTAGAGTTATTTTCTAAAAAACAAAAAATTATTTTTGCACCGGACAAAAATCTTGGGACTTATATTAACAGAAAAACAGGTAGAAATATGGTTTTATGGGATGGCGAATGTGATGTTCATAGTATATTGTCAAAAGAAGATATATTATTTTTTAAAAAAAAATATCCTGACGCCAAAATTATTGCTCATCCCGAATGTAATATATCTGTCCTTGAATTAGCAGATTTTATAGGTTCTACAGCAGGTATGTTAAAATATACCAAAAATGACGATACAAAGAAATATATTGTTGCTACTGAAACAGGTGTAACATACCAGATGAAAAAAGATTCTCCTAAAAAAGAATTTATTACAGTTACAAAAGATAAAACAAAGTTATATAATCACTGTCCTTATATGAAACTTAATACTTTAGAGAATCTTTATATGTGTATAAAAAATGAATATCCTGAAGTAATTTTATCTAAAGAGATAATAGAAAAAGCAAAAACACCAATATTAAGAATGCTGGAAATATCAAAATAAAAAAAATGTCTTAAAAAAATGGGATTAGTAGAAATTTATTTAATTGATATGTTATTTTAAGGACGCACTACTTCAGAAAATTGATTAAAATTTAAGAATAAATAAAATATATAAAAATTTGAATAAAATATATAAACATATAAAAAAGTCAGTATTATTATTTTATATACTAAATAGTATGTTTTTTTTAGTGTTTTATGTTAATACATTAAATGCTCAAAATCAAAATGATACAAGCCAATACACACATTTTTATTATAAAAACGGAAACATATCAAGTAAAGGATTAATAATACAAGGTAAACCAGATGGTTACTGGAAAACATATTATGAAAATGGAATTTTAAAATCAGAAGGAAACAGAAAGAATTTCAAACTTGATGGAAAATGGAAATTTTATAATGAAAAAGGGGAAGTAGTTTTAGATGTAAATTATAATGATGACAAAAAAAATGGAATAAAAAAAACTTATTATGATAAAGAGATAGTTGACGAAAACTTTATAAATGATATTAAACAAGGATTAACAGTTTATTATTATCCTGATGGGAAAATACATAAAGAAATCCCTTTTATTAAAGGCAAAAAACAGGGAATATCTAAAGAATACTCCAAACAAGGACTTATTATAACTCTTACCGAATATAGAAATAATTTTATTGTAAATAAGGAAAGTATTAACAGATTTGATACTGATAGATTGAAACACGGAACTTGGAAAATTTTTTATAAAAACGGAAATATTAAATCTGAAGGAATCTATAATCACGGCAAGAAAAACGGATATTTTAAAGAATATTTACAAGATGGAAATATAGTAAGTATTGATAAATATATAGATGATGAATTACAAAAAGATGTTGAGGAATTAACAAAATTAGAAGTAAAAACTACTTATTATAAAACAGGAGTAATTAAAACAGTAGCAAGTTATAAAAATAATATACCAGAAGGGATAAGAAGATATTATTCTCAAAAAGGCGAGATAATAAGTTCAAAAACATATAAACAAGGTATTGTTGTTAACAATGGAATAACAGACGAACAAGGACTTAAACAAGGATTATGGGAAGAATATTATGAAACAGACGAATTAAAATCAAAGGGTAAATATGAAAATGGAGAAAAAACAGATGTATGGAAATTTTATTATAAGAATGGAATATTAGAACAACAAGGATTTTATAATAAAAATAAAAAAATTGACGGAATATGGAGATGGTATTATGAATCAGGAAACCTACTTAGAGAAGAAAAATTTATAAACGGGGTTTTAAATGGATTTACAAAAGAATATACCGACAGTGGTAAAATAATAACACAGGGAGAATATATTGATGGCTTAAAAGAAGGATTATGGATTTATGAACTTGGTAACCACAGAGAAGAAGGAAAATATGCAGAAGGAAAAAGGGAAGGATTATGGAAATATTATTATAGTAACGGACAAATAAGTTTTGAAGGTAAATATATTGATGATATACCTGATGAAAAACATACATATTACTGGGATAATGGAAATATAAAAAAACAAGGTATGTATATAATGGGAATAAAACAAGGAGAATGGAAAGAATATAACTCTGATGGTTTTCTTTTTTTTACTACACTATATAAAAATGGGATAGAAATAAAATATGATGGTGTTAAAATAAAACCTTGTTTTGAAAAAAATTAGTATTTATATTATACTAATCACAAACAGGAATGCGAAAATTTTAGTTGTTGAGCGTAGTCGAAACACAAGTCCACAATCTTCAGTCAGCAGTCATCAATTTTTTTTCCGATAAATACGGAATGTTCCATTTGCCGACTGCCGACTGCCGACTGCATATTGCCGACTTGTTTATGGATAACTAAAAAATATATAAATAACTAAAAAAAATCGTAAACCTGATTACTATGAGTATACTTGTGTATAAATCAAAAATTTTATGTAAATTTGTAAAAAAGTAAAAAATTACGGGGTGTGGCGCAGTTGGCTAGCGTACTTGCATGGGGTGCAAGTGGTCGCAGGTTCAAGTCCTGCCACTCCGACAAAAAAACAATTTATTGAAAAGCAATTTTGTTAAAATAAAAAACAGTCCTTTTATTTCCTTTTGAGATATCTTTTATTTTTTGATAACCATAAGTAATAAAATAATTATCATACCAAAAATCAATATCACTTGAGAAATTACTTTTAACCTCATCATTTTTATTAAGCGTTTCTATTTTAATACTTTCTTTCCCTTGAATAACTTCATTCCCTCTTATAATTTTTGATATTATTTTTCCTTCACTACTATATGTAAGTATAATATCATCATTATCAAACAATACCTTAACTCTTTCTTTTAAATGATAGGTTAATATATTCCAGATTTCAAAACTATTATCCCATAACAATTTTCCATTTTCATCAAAGCAAGCTATAATAGCATTTGTATATCTGTATCCATCAAAGATATTATAGGATGATGTCATAGGACGTCCATAATAATCATAAGAAGTATAGTAAACAGTATGATATTCAGGATAATATGCTTCAGCTATCATAATATTTTGTCCGTTTTTGTGAATGACATTATGGACTAACAGCTGATAATCAAAAGAAAGTTCTTTACCTTTCAGTTCTTTTCTTTTTGCTTTCTTTTTTATCTTAAAAGCTCTTTTTTGATTTATATAATTATAAAAAGTTTTAAATTCTGAAAAATTATAAAAATTTATGAATTTTTGTTGATTATTTATGATTTTTGCAAAGTATATACCTGTTGAGGTCTCATCAAAACCGGCAAAAGCAGGGTTAGCTTTCAATGCTTTTGTTTTGTTATTATAAGTTCCTATTACTAATTTTTCATTTTCGCTTACAGACACAATTTTTCCTGTATTAAGTTTTCTTTTATTATTCAACACTTTTAAAATTATGGAATTTAATTCATTTCCTTCAGAATCATACTCATTAATATACATAATATTATGGTTTCGCGGAATATAATTTTTAATACTTACATTAATAATATTTCTTTTTTCATCTTTTTGTAAATTTTCAATATAAGCTTGCCCTTTATATTTTTTATGTATTTCTTTTATATTGCCTGAAAGCAAATTTATTGCATATAGAGCAGGATGATATTTTATTATGTTCAGACCTGTTATCAAAGGTATTAATGTAATGCTAAAGCAGATTTGCAAACAGGACTGAATTTGTTTAGGTTGTGTTCGTCCGCCAATAAAGCCAGTATTACCAATTACTTTAAACTTTGTTAAAACAACTTTTGATTTTACAGAGCCGTTTATTTCCTTTATAGACCCATTATCAACTTGTAGTTTTAATATCTGAAAATCTGTTTTTGGAGAGTTTTTGTATGATTTTTTTAAAAATAAATAGATAAAATCTTTGTCATAATCAAATTCTGTAAAATTCATCCGCCTTTGTCCCACAATAAATTCTTTTGACCATACCTGTTTAAAATTAATATCATATAAAGTAAAAAACCATTTCTTATTATTTGAATTATTTATTTCATTACTTTCATAAAACAATACAACACCTTTTTTGCCAAAAGGAATTATTTTATACGAATCAGAACTTGATTTTGCTTCTATCTCAACTCTTAAAGGTTTATTATCCTGTGCTAATAATAAATTAGATATTGTTATAAAAAACCAAAATAATAATATGATATTTTTATTCTTCATAAAAAATTAATTTCTAAAATTAACAAATCATATAAATTAAAGATACAGATTTAAAAATATTTTATATATTTGTTGATAAATTCAAACGCAAAAAATAATACAAAATTACAATTCTAAATATTAACAAAAACAAAATTACAATTTTATAATATAATCTGTTAAATATATCCAAAAGGATTAAAATTTAGATAGTTTACAAGTTATTTTTTAAAATTCTGTTTTAAAGAAACAATTATCTTAAAATAGAGTATAATTATCTAAAATTAGCAAGTATTAAAAATAATTTAATTAAAGCCGCAGATTTGTGTCTAATTGTTAGCATAAAATTTTACTTAATTGGATAAATGAAAATTTGTGCTAATCCTTGTAATCAGTGGCGAAAAAGAATAAACTTGCTAATTTTAGGAATTAATAAATAGACCATAATTAAAAATAAATTTGCTTTTATTGTAATTTTGTATTATCTTTACAAAATTATTGCAATTTATTAAGAAAGGATATATAATTTATGAAAAAGAATAGATACTTTACATATTATTTTTGGTTCTTATTTATTAGTTTAAATATTTTATTTGGGATAAATTGTTCTTTTTCCCAACCTACTGCAATTGCCAGTAATGACGGCCCTGTTTGTAGTGGTGATTCTATCCATCTTTTTGCTTTACCTGATAATATGTTGTCTTATAGCTGGACAGGACCCGGCGCATGGTCGTCTTCTTTGCAAAATCCTGTAAGATATCCTGCTGTTGATGGAATGTATGTATTAACTGTTACCGATTCAGCTTTTAATTCAGATATGGATTCTACTGAAGTTATTGTAAATTCTGTCCCTACAGCTACTTTAACAGGATTAGATTCCATTTATTGTAATGATGACGATATTGATACATTAACAGGAATGCCAAAAGGAGGTGTTTTTAATGGACCAGGTATAATAGATACTATTCTTGGACTTTTTTCCCCTTCCTCATTAGCACCCGGAACTTATGATATAATATATAGCTATACTGAACATTATTTGAATCCAACTACTGTATTTTCTGATGACTTTAGTGCTGATAAAGGATGGACAGGATATCAGGCCGGAGAATGGGAAAGGGATTCTACTGATTCTACTGATGCATGTACCGGCACTGTAGGTCCTAAACTTGACCATTCGGCAACAGCTGACAATTTTGTACTTGGTTATAACATTGCAGATTGTTATCAAAATAATATGGGTTCAACTGTTTATATAACATCGCCTGTTATAGATTGTAGCAATATGACCGGCATACAGGTTGAATATTTCAGATGGGCAGGATGTGAAAAAGTTATTTATGATAAAATAAGCTTTGAGGTCTTTGATGGCTCTGTATGGGTTGAAAAATTTTCTAATACAGATGTAATAAATGATATGGGCTGGTTTCAAATAAATTTTGATGTCAGCAGTGAAGCAGATGACAATCCTAATTTTCAGGTTAGATTTGGAATGGGCCCAACAGATGCTAGTGTTACTTATATTGGCTGGAATATTGATGATTTTAGAGTATTTGGCACAGACCCTAATGAATGTTCAAGTAGTGATACTGCAACAACAACAATTCCTCCTTTGCCAAGTGCAAGCGCAGGCGAAGATGATACTATTTGTAATGGCAATTGTACAAACTTAACAGCAACTTGTGGTAATTGTAGTGGTGGAGAAACTTATGAATGGAGCACACTTGAGACAACTGCTGTTATAAATGTTTGTCCAACAACTACTACAGATTATATAGTAACAGTAACTGATGATTATCTGTGTACAGGCATAGATACTGTAACTGTATTTGTTAGTGATCCTGTAGCAGATGCAGGCGTAGATGATACTATATGTAACGGAGACAGTACAATTTTAACAGGTTCAGCATCAGGCGGATTTTTATCTTATAGCTATCACTGGAGCACAACAGAAGATACACAATCAA
>CAZZDX010000026.1:0-6671 GCA_964653185.1 uncultured Bacteroidales bacterium | reverse complement strand
CCACAACCTATATATTAACAGTAACAGATGTAGTTGGATGTTCAGATATTGATACAGTAATAGTAACGGTTATTTCGCCAATAGTAGATGCAGGTCCAAATGATACTATATGCAGTGGAGATACTACAATTTTAATAGCTTCAGCAACAGGTGGAATTTTACCTTATAGTTATTTGTGGAGCACAGATTCTACAACAGATACCATAACTGTAAATCCTCTAATAACCACAACATATACAGTAACAGTAACCGATGGATTTGGATGTACTAATATGGATAGTGTTGTTGTAATAATCAGTCAGCCCGTAGCAAATGCAGGTGCAGATAACAATATATGTGCCGGAGGTTGTCTCCTTTTACACGCAACAGGTGGTATATCTTATATCTGGGATACAGGCGACCCAACAGATACCACAACAGTATGTCCAATAGTGGATACAACATATACAGTAACAGTAACCGATGAATTTGGATGTACAGATTCTGATGATATAAATATTACTGTTGATTCTTTTATTACTGCTAGTGCCGGTCCGGATACCTCTGTATGTAATGGTTCCTGTATAAATTTATTTGCAAGTGGTGGTATAATCTATACATGGAGTCCTTCTGAAGGATTAAGTGATACCAGTATATATAATCCTATTGCTTGCCCTTCTGTAACAACTACATATTCAGTAACAGCTTCTGATGGCGTTTGTATAGGCACAGATAGCGTTGTTGTAATAGTATATCCTGTTCCTAATGCAGATGCAGGACCGGATACAACAATTTGTGATGGTTCAGGTGCAGTATTAACAGCAAGTGGTGGTATAGCTTATCAATGGGATACAGGAGGTATGACTGCCTCAATAACAGTATGGCCAACAAATGATTCAACATTTATAGTAACAGTAATTGATGCAAACGGATGCACGGACTCTGATAGTATAATTGTTACGGTTAATCCAAAGCCAACTATATTAATTGACCCACCAGACACTATTATATGTAATGGCGACAGTATAACTTTAACAGCAAGTGGAGGTATATCTTATCAATGGAATACAGGAGGTACAACTGCCTCAATAACAGTATCTCCGGCAATTGATTCAACATATATAGTAACAGGGACAGATCCAAATGGATGTACAAATACTGAAGATGTAATCATATTAGTTAGTTCGCCAACAGCAGATGCAGGATCGGATAAAACTATATGTAAATGGGATAGTACAGATTTAACAGCAAATGGTTGTGGGACAATTTATGATTGCGACTGGAGCACGGGAGATAGTAATACAGATACAATAACAGTATCTCCAACAAGTGATTCAATATTTATAGTAACAGTAACTGACGGAATTGGGTGTATTGATATTGATAGTGTAACTGTTTTTATTATTTGTCCAGTTGCTAATGCAGGACCAGATGTAAGTATATGCACCAGTACTACCTTAATTGCAAGTGGTGGCGTATCATACCATTGGAGTAATGATGCTATAACAGATACAACAACAGTGAGTCCACCAGTTACTACAACATATACAGTAACAGTAACAGATGCAGAAGGATGTACAGATATTGATAGTGTAGTTGTAACTATAGATACAGTTCTTACTGCTACTACAAGTCCTGATACATCTATATGTGAAGGAGACACCACAACTTTATATATATATAGCGGCACAACTTATACATGGAATACTTCAACATGGCTGAGTGATAGTACTATACAAAATCCTGATGCTTATCCATTAATAACTACAACATATACTGTAACTGCTGTAGATGGTAGTTGTGAAGGGACAGACAGCGTTGTTGTAACAGTTTTGCCTTTTACCTTTCCTGTTATAACACCTGACAGCTCAGCGATATTTTGCGATACCAGCGATGTTGATGTTATACTTGATGCAGGAGCGGGTCATACTTATTATTTATGGTCCCCTACTAATGATATTACACAGACAATAGATGTCCAGCAAGCCGGTATATATAATGTTACGGTCATTGATACTTCTTCCGGATGTTCTGCTGTATCCGCAGATTTTGTAGTAGCCGTTTATCCTCCTATACTTCCTGTTATTTTTACTATTGGACTAGATACATTTTGTCAGGGTAACTCTGTAATACTTTATTTGGTAAATCCGTATTATACTTATCTGTGGAATACCGGTTCCACTACTCCTACAATAAAAGTCCTTGAAACAGGAAATTATTTTGTAACAGTAGTAGATAGTAATGGTTGTATAGCAGTTTCAGATACAATGCATATAGAAGTTTATCCTTTACCAATAGCAGATATTAGTTATGTTGATTCTGTTTTAGCAGTTGATTTTTATAATTATTCTTTGTATGGAGATAATTTTCAATGGGATTTTGGTGATGGCATTGGAAATAGTTTTATACCAGACCCAACTTATACTTATGATACAGCAGGCACTTATGATGTAACTCTAACAGTATCAAATAGTTGTGGTGTTGATGTTGATACTATGATAATAACAGTTCCGTCAAATGCTAATATAGATATTGTATTATCTGAAATAAAGAATTTTTTGTTATATCCTAATCCTACTAATTGTGATTTAACAATTTCTTGGACAAGTATTAAAAACAATAATATTAGGATTTCAATATCAAATCTTACAGGGCAAAGATTATTCGTAGAAGAGATAAAGAGTTTTGCAGGGAAATTTAACAGAACACTTAATCTGAAAAATTATCCCAAAGGAATATACTTATTCCATATATCTACAGATAATGGCTCGTATAACAGAAAAATTGTTATTAACTAAATATAGAACATCAAACCTGAATTATTCATAAATTTTCAGAAAATATATATTATTAGCCCCGCCTTTTAAGGCGGGGACAGGGATAAGATCACGATGCCCTCTACGAAATTTTCAAAATTTTATAAAATAATAAATTAAAATTTTGAAAATTTCGTAGAGGTGGGTGTTGCTTAAATCTATACCCCGCACTGAAGGACGGGGCTAATAATAATAATAATATATAATTTAATTTATGAATAATTCAGGATAAATAAAAAAAAGTTTTGTCATTTATTATATCAAGCAGTTGGTTTATTATAGTAGTTGCCAGACAGATGTCTGATTGTTTCAGGATATTATAGTTTAGAGGCCAGTTGCTCTGAACTTAGTAATAAAAGCCCAAGGAATTTTTGTTTAGATAGCTTTCAGAGAACAGAGTTATATTTGTTTTCATTATTTTATTGAATATTTTTAACAGAAATAGAAATATTATTGCTTCTATTGGAAATTTAAAGAAGTTTAGTTTAAATCTTAATATAGCAATTGGGTAGAACAGTTTGTTTATTATAAAAGCAACAGGTTTTATTTTGTCAGGTGCATATTTATAAAGGAAAGGGTCAGCCATAGGTATATAGAAATTGACATAAGTTTCTAATTTCCATCTATAGTCCTTTTTTATCCAAGGTGTTTTAAGTTCACTAAAAACAGAGTTATATTTGTCTAAATTTTCAGGTATTTTAAATCCTTTATTAACAGCAATTTCATACATTTTTGTGTTTGGTATAGGGACAAACAAATGTATTCGTGTTTTTAGAGATTTATTAATAATTTTAGCTTTTCGTATCATTTCAAAAGTTGCATTTGCATCTTTATCAGGGTTAAAAGGAAATCCTATTATGGTAAGGAATACAGGAGTGATATTATAATTTTTAGTGATTTTTGCAAACGCAATATTATCTTCTACTATCAGATTTTTGTTTATCAGGTCCAGTATTTCCTGACTTCCTGATTCAGCACCTATAAAGAGCTGTCTGCATCCTGATTTATAGAAAAGTTCAACATCGTGTTCTGAAAAATATTTTATAAAAATACCTGCATGCGAACCGGCTTCCCATAATAAATTTAGTTTAGAAGTAATAAAACTCTTACATAAGCTGATAGAAAATTCTTTGTCTGTAAAAAAATTGTTATCATAAAAACTAACACTTTCTATGTTTGCAACTTTTTTAAAATATTTTAGGTCTTCAATAATGTCATTAATATTTTTATGATACCATTTTCCTTTGTATATTGTTGCCGAGCCACAGAAAGAACAATGGAAAGGGCATCCATGACTTGCAAAATATTTTATACATCTTTTTGAAAAAGAATTCTTAAAGACATAATTATTTATATCAATAAGATTATAATTAATTTTTGGAAATTTATTAATATCGCTAAATTCATTATGAGGGGTAGTTATTATTTTGCCATTTTTTTTATATACTATTCCATTAATTTCTATTAGTTTATGCAATTTTTTTTCAATAATATTTTTTACCAGTTGTCTGAAAGGAATTTCTTCCTGACCGGTAATTAAGAAATCAATATATTTTTCACTTATTGTCTGTTTTTGCAAGAAACTTGGCTGCCATCCAGACCATATTACATAGCTTTCTGGGCAATAATTTTTTATAAGTTTTGAAAAGACGATTCCTCTATTAATTTGAGGATTTTTTAACAGATTTACAACAGATAATAATATTCTGTCTTTATATTTATAAATTATATTATTGTAATTATTTTGAATTTGCTCATCTATTAGTATTATTTCAATGTTTAAATCTCTTATCATTCTTTCCATTCTGAGTATTCCATAGGGAAAGTATTTTTTTTGTCCAAAACTTTCAGCAGGGAAAAATAAAATGATAATATTTTTTTTCATTAATATTTTAAATTTAAAGATAAGAGTTCAGTATGAAAAGTAATCAGGCAGTTGCCCGATATTGTTTTAATTTTTAATATCTAATTTTAAATTTTATCCGCCTGAGGTGGATAATTACTTTGTTTATATAAGTTAATTTTAAAAGATTAATTGTCTTTGGTTATTGATATTTTATGATTTTTTATTTTTTGGCTAATAAATTTATCGAATTTAATGCAAAGATAAAATATTAAAAAAATAGTTAGTAAATTTTTTTTTATTAATTATTATTATTATTTTTGCAATTAATTAATTAAAAAACTAATCTAATTATTAACTAAAAAAATTAAACTTATGAAAAAGATTTACATTTTGTTTGCAGTATTGTTTATTGCAAGTTTTACGTATGCACAAAATCAAATTGTGCAGCAAAAGGTTAAAGGAGTAACTCCTATGCTAAAGACACATTTTAATGCTTCAGGCACAAAAACTCCAACAGACACTATCTTTATTGATGATTTTTTTAATTTTGGACAAGCTACAATTTATGGAAATACAGGTGGCGGGTTTGTTTTTGGTACCAACTGGCAACCACCAGCTCCTGTTACGATAGGTTCTCCTGAATTTGCTCAGGGTTACATTATGATGGGAACACCATATAATATTGAACAAGTATTAATATGGGTAGGTAGTATATACAAAAATTCTGCTAATGGATCTTCTTTAACTGTTACTATTAATGCCCTTGATGATTCAAGTCATTATGGTGGTGGCGGAGTAGATTATGATATTATATGTCCTGGCACTGTTTTAGGAACTACAACAGTTCCGTGGGGTGATATTGATACAACTGATTTTTTTGCTGCAACTTTTACAACTCCTGTTAATGTTATTTCTGACTATGCTGTTGTTGTAAATGTTGAAAATTTTTATACAAATAATGATACTATTGGTTTTGTAACTAGTGCTGATGGTGGTGCAAGTGGAATTATGGGTGTAGAATATACATGGTGGAAATATCCGGCTTCTCCAGCTTTTTGGACAGAAGCAGATCATGTTTATGGTATGGATAATGCAGTTGCTTTATTCCCTGTTGTTGATGCTACCGGAGGTGGTATTGATGGTAATTATTTTATTTCAGGAATGAAATTAAGTCAAAATCAACCTAATCCTGCTAATAATTCTACTTTAATTCAATATGAAGTTGAAAATAATTCTAATGTTACTCTTGAAATCTATGATGCAACAGGAAGAAAGGTCTTTGTTCAAGAACAAGGAAAACAATTAGCCGGAAAATATACAATAACAATAAATGCCAATGAATTATCCAGTGGAGTTTATTATTATTCTTTAATGTCTGATGGTAAACGATTAACCAAAAAAATGATTGTCAACAGATAAATAAAAATTGTTTAAAAAAAATAAGATAAAAAAACCTCTAAAAATACTTTTAGGGGTTTTTTTTTATGGATATTCAGTAAAGAAAGAAAATTTCCATTGTGGAGATGAAATAGATGTTTTACCTTTTCTGGATTGTTTTAGCTTAAAATTTTTTCTCAGCAAATTACATGGAATACTTTGATAAACTTTAAAGATATCTTTAAACAGAAATGTTCTAACAAATATTAAATGTTTTCTCTTTGAAAATAAAACCAATTAAAATGTTTCTCTTTAACATTTTTTTTACTCTTGTTATATGATTAATTTAAAATTATTCCAAAGTTAAGCCGTTTTTGCTTATTTTGAGGTGGTTTTTAAAAAAAATACTAATATAAATTATTGATAGTTAGGCAAACCCATAATTAAAAATATATTTTACTTTTTATCCGCCACAGGCAGATTACAGATTTTGTAAAGGTTATAAAATAAAGTAGGTTAAAAACAACTTAACGATGTCGCCTTGCTGTTTTAATAGATACATTAGCTTTTTTTTATTAAACCGAAAAGTTCAAAAAAAAGGTGTAATGGAAAAAAATTGGTGCTTAAAATAACATGCAAATATAGTAATATTG